>CALGVL010000131.1 GCA_937930165.1 uncultured Acetobacteraceae bacterium | reverse complement strand
GCCGCCGCGACCGCAACAGCAGAAGCCGTGGCAGCCGCCCGCCAAGGCGCAGTGGTGGCCCGGCACGGAAAACCTGCATGACGGCCTGACCGGCGGCATGCATTGATGCAGGGCACCGCAGGCATGAACGCGCAACTCCACAAGGCCCTGTTCGAGCCGCGGCGAATCGCCCTGATCGGCGCCTCCGCCGACCGCACGCGCCTCACCGCCCGGGCGCAGATCTATCTCCGCAAGCACGGCTTCACCGGCGATATCCTGCCGGTGCATCCGCGCGAGACGGAGGTGCTTGGGGAAAGGGCCTATCCGAGCGTCGCCGACATCCCCGGCGAGGTGGATTTCGCCTATATCCTGCTCGGCACCCAGCATGTCGAAGGCGTGGTGGACGCGGTTGCGGCCAAGGGCATCCCCGCCGCCTGCGTCCTGGCCGACGGCTTCGCCGAGGCCGGACCGGAAGGCGCGGCCTTGCAGGCCCGGCTGGTCGCCACGGCGCGGGCCGCGGGGCTGCGCATCCTCGGGCCGAATTCCATGGGCGTAGTCAATCTCAACGCCCGCATCGCCTGTTCCGTGAATGCGGCGCTGGAGGCGGAGAGCCTGCCGGCCGGGCGCATCGCCCTGGTGTCGCAGTCCGGCTCCATGATGGGCGCCATCATGTCGCGCGGCGCGGCGCGCGGAATCGGCTTCTCCCATCTGGTCGGCACGGGCAACGAGGCCGACCTGAGCGCGGGCGAGATCGCCGGCCTGCTGGTGGACGATCCGCAGGTGGATGCGATCCTGCTGTTCCTGGAAGCGATCCGCGCCCCGCAGCATTTCGCCGATCTGGCTCGCCGGGCGCATGCGGCCGGCAAGCCGGTCATCGCCTACAAGCTCGGCCGCAGCCCCTTCGGCGCGGAGCTTGCCACCAGCCATACCGGCGCCCTCGCCGGCTCCGATGCGGCGGCGGATGCCTTCTTCCGTGCCCATGGCATCGCCCGCGTCACCACGCTGGAGGGGCTGCTGGAGCTCCCCGCCCTGCTGATCGGCCGCAGGCCGATGGCGCGCGCGCATCGGGCGGTGGGGGTGATGACCACCACGGGCGGCGGCGGCGCCATGGCGGTGGATTGCCTCGGCGTCGCCGGGATCGAGGCGCGGGCCCCGGATGCCGCCGCCAGCGCCGCGCTGGAAGCGGCGGGCTTCCCGCATCACGGCCGCCTGCTGGATGTGACTCTGGCCGGGACCAGGCCGGATCGCGTCGCGGCCGCACTCGGTGCTTTGCAGGCGGCGGAGGACACGGATCTGGCGCTGTCCGTCATCGGCTCCTCGGCGCAGTTCCGGCCACAGGATTCGGTCGCCGGCATCCTGCGCGCGCGGGACGAGGCAAAGGCCAGAGGCATCACCAAGCCCCTCGCCGCCTTCCTGGTGCCGGAGGCCGCGCAATCCCTGCGCCTGCTGGCCGAGGCCGGCATCCCCGCCTTCCGCACCCCGGAATCCGCCGCCGACTGCATCCGCGCCTGGTGCGACTGGACCGCACCACGCACCGAGCCGGAAGCCCCCGCCATCACCCACGCCCTGCCCGAACGGCCGGACGAGGCGGATGCGCGCCGTCTCTTCGCCGCACTGGGGCTTTCCAGCCCCTTCGCCCTGCTGCGGACGCCGGAGGACTCGCCGGGCGACATCGCCTTCCCGGTGGCGCTGAAGATCCTCTCCCCTGACCTCGCCCACAAGACGGAGGTCGGTGGCGTGCGACTCGGCATCCCTGATGCCGCGGCGCTGAAGCAGGAGGCGGCGGCGATGCATTACCGCGTCGCCCGCATGGCGCCGCAAGCCCATCTCACCGGCTTCCTGGTGCAGCCCATGGCGAAGGGGCTGGGCGAGGCCATTCTCGGCTTCCTCCGCGACCCGGAGGTGGGGCCGGTCATCATGCTCGGTACCGGCGGCATCACGGCGGAACTGTTCCGCGACGTGACGCTGCGCCTCGCCCCGGTCTCGGAGGAGGAGGCACAGGCGATGATCGCGGAAGTGAAGGGGCTGCAGGTGCTCGCCGGCTGGCGCGGGCTGCCGCGGGGCGACCTCCCCGCACTGGCGCGCGCCATCGCCGCCCTTTCACGTTTGGCCGCGCGGGAGGACATCGCAGAGGCTGAGATCAACCCGCTCATCATCGGGCCAGAGGGCGAGGGCGTGACCGTGGCCGATGCCTGGGTGGTGCGGCGCTGAGGAACCGCACGCCCCTTCGGCCGGCGCCGCAGATGTCACGCACTCCGGCCCTGTCGTGACACCGCCGGCAGCGCCGTTGCAGTCCGGCCGGACGGCAGGCCCTGAGCTTGCGCGGGGCACGCCTTTCCCCCCGGCGCCGCTGGTGCCATCCTTCCGGCCATGAATACCGACCCCGCCGCGCTGATCCGCGCCCGTTACGGGAATCTCCCCTTCGAACCGCCACAGGAGATCGCCCCCGGCCTGGCCGCGATCCTCGACCGGCGGGTGACGCGCCGCTACCGGCCGGATCCGGTGCCGGAACCGCTGCTGCAAACCCTGCTCGCCGCCGCGCAATCGGCACCGAGCAAGAGCGACCTGCAGCAATATTCCATCATCCTGATCCAGGATCCGGCGAAGATCGCCGCCATTGCCGACTGGATCGGCTCGATGCCCTGGATCAAGGACGCGCCGGTCTTCCTGCTGTTCTGCGGCGATATCCGACGCGGCCGCCGCCTGTGCGAGCTGCACGGGCGGGAGCACGCGAACGACAATGTGGACAGCTTCATCAACGCCACGGCGGATGCGGCGCTGGCCATGGCACATCTGATCCTGGCGGCGGATGCGGCGGGGCTCGGCACCTGCCCGATCAGCTATGTCCGCAACCATGTCGAAAGGATCGGGCCGATGCTCGCCCTGCCGAAGGGCGTCTTCCCCGTGGCCGGCCTGACCCTGGGCTGGCCGGTGGAGCGCAACCGCACCTCCCCCCGCCTGCCGCAAACCGTCGTGGTGCATCGGGAGCGCTACGACGACTCCGGGCTGGAGGCAGCCCTGCCCGGCTATGACGCGCAGCGCCCGCCGGCCAGGCCGCGCTATCCGGAGATCCTCGGCCCGAAGCCGGAAGGCTGCGCCTGGAGCGAGAATGCCGCCCGCCAGCTTTCCGTCCCGGAACGCTTCGGCCTGCGGACCTGGCTGCGCCTGCAGGGCATCTCCCTTGACTGACGGAGCCAGCCACCGCGAGCCGCCGACCGAGGACAATCCGGGCGGCCAGGCCGAACTGCGCCATGCCCGCCCCCGCGCCGTGCGCCCGCGCCATGCCGCCAGCCTGATCCTCTGGCGCCAGGGCCGGCACGGCCCGGAAGTGCTGATGGGCCTGCGGCACGCCAATCACCGCTTCATGCCGAATGTCCTGGTCTTCCCCGGCGGCAGGGTGGACCGCGCCGATCATCGGGCGAAGGCGGTCAGCGAATTGATGCCCTTCCCCCGCGCCTGCCTGGAGCGGCAGGCGCCGCCTTCCCTTGCCAGGGCGCTGGGCGTCGCGGCGGTGCGGGAACTGCATGAGGAAACCGGCCTCGCGCTCGGCAGGCTGGAGGGCCATCGCGTCCAACCCGACCTTGCCGCGCTGGACTATCTCTGCCGCGCGGTCACGCCACCCAACCGCTTCATGCGTTTCAACGCCCGCTTCCTGATCGCCCCGGCCGAGGCGGCGCATGGCGTGATCCGCGGCTCCGGCGAGCTGGAGGAACTGCGCTTCTTCGGCATCGAGGAAGCCTTCCGCCACCGGATTGCCAGCATCACCGCCAAGGTCCTGGCCGAATTCCGCGACTGGCTGGCGCTGTCGCCGGAACAGCGCCAGGAGCGTCAGCTCATCTGCTTCCGCGGCATGGACAACCGGCTGCCGGAGACCTGAAGCCGGTCAGCGCCGCAGGAAGAGTTCCTTGGGCGGCAGGGGCTGCGGGTTCAGCATCACCGACTGGCCCGGCACCGGCGTGCGGTAGGTCTGGAACTGTCGGTTCGGCTGGCAAGGCTTGCCCGGAAGGCAGGTCCCGGCCAGGGGTGCGTAGCTACCGGTCGCGATCCGCTGGCCCGACAGGCTGCTCGGCGACGCGGCCTGGGCCACGCCGGATACGGCCATGACACCAAGGGCGAGCAGGCCGAGAGTGAGGGCTGGTTTCAGCATCGTCTTGTTCTCCTCGGGGAACATCCCCGCGGCTGATGCTGTCCTTTCCCGCCGCCTTGCGCTGTGACCCAGCCCACAGCGCCGGTCGTTTCAGCCATCAGGCCGGCCGCCACGCCTTCCCTTCGTCGCGCCGCACCACTCCCTCGGCTTCCAGCTTGATCAGATGCGCCAGCAGGCTGCGGCCGGCGGCGCGGATCAGGCGGGGGTCCATTGGCCCATAGACCGGCCCGACCAGCTCATCCGCCGTGGCGCGGCCCTTATTGGCAAGAGCAGCGATGACCCGCTCCTCCCGCTTCCGCCGGTGCGCCGCCAGGGCGGCGAGGAAGGGCGCGGGCTCGGTGATGGCGGGGCCATGGCCGGGGAGCAGCATCCGGTCCCGCCCCTCCCGCGCCTGCAGCCGTTCCAGGCTGCGCATATAGGCGGCCATGTCGCCATCCGGAGGGCTGACGACGCTGGTGGACCAGGACATCACATGGTCGGCGCTGAACAGGATGCCGCTGTCCTCCAGCGCGAAGCAGAGATGGTTGCCGCAATGCCCCGGCGTGTGCAGCGCCGTCAGGCGCCAGTCGCCGCCCTCCAGCGTCTCGCCATCCGCGAGGCGGATATTCGGCTGGAAATCGTGGTCGCCGCCCTCCCCGCCCTCGCCGGCCGGGGTCAGGTGCGGGGCGAAGGCCAGCATGGGCGCGCCCGTCGCCTCCTGCAGCGCCCGCGCGCCCGGCGAGTGGTCACGATGGGTATGGGAGACGAGGATATGCGTCACCACCTCGCCGCGCAGCGCCGCCAGGATGGCGGCCAGATGCGCCTCGTCCGCCGGGCCGGGATCCAGCACCGCCACCCGCCCGCGACCGATCAGATAGGTATTGGTGCCGCGGAAGGTGAAGGCAGAGGGATTGTTGCAGAGGATGCGCCGCACGCCGGGGGCGGTCTCCTCCACGGCGCCGGGCTCCAGCTTGTCGTCCCGGCGATATGGGATGCTCATTTCGTCCTCCCCTCAGCAGCCTGGCGGCGCCGCACCAGCTCACGGTGCAGGATGTAGAGGCCAGCCACCACGATCAAGGCCGCGCCTGCCAGCATGGAGGGCGCCGGCACATCGCCCCACAGCATCCAGCCGAGCCCGATGGACCACAGCAGGGAGGAATAGGAATAAGGCCCGAGCGACGAGACCTGGGCCGAGGCATAGGCCTCCGTCAGCAGCCACTGCGCCGCGCCGCCGACCAGCCCGACCATTATCAGCATCGCCAGGTCGCTCCAGCCCGGCGTCACCCAGATGAAGGGCAGCGCCAGCAGGGTAAAGGCGGTCATCAGCACCGACTGCCAGAGCACGATGGTGGTCGAACTCTCGGTAGCCGAAAGCTGCCGCACCAGCAGCGTGGTCAGGGCGGAGAAGAAGCCCTGCGACACCGCAGCGATGGTGCCCAGCACCGCCAGCGTGCCGACCGGCCCGGCACTGTGGAACACCCCCTGCCCCATTGCGATCACCAGCACGCCGCAGAAGCCGAGCAGCACCGCCGACCAGCGGTGGACCCCCACCTTCTCGCCCAGCAACGGAATGGCCAGGATCGTCACGAAAAGCGGCGTGGTGTAGCCAAGCGCCGTCTGCTCGGCGAGGGAGAGGACGGTCAGCGCGAAGAAGCTGCATCCCTGCGCCGCGGTGCCGGTGATGGCGCGCAGGAAATGGCCCGGGAAGCGGCGGGTGCGCAGCAGCATCAGGCCGCCGCTGCGCGCCACGATCAGCCCGACCACCGGCAGGGCGAAGGCGCTGCGGAAGAACATCACCTCGATGAAGGGGATGCGGTCGCCAAGCGCCTTCACCATGGCCGACATGCAGGTGAAGAGGAGATGCGCCGCCAGCATGCAGAGCGCGCCGCGGCGGATGTCGTGGCGCAGCGCCATCACTCGGCCGCCGCAGGGGCCGGGCGTACCGCGACGGCGCGTTCCTGCACCCGCCGCACCCTTTCCCGGTGAAGGTTGTAGAGACCAGCGGCGATGACGATGGCTGCACCTCCCAGGGTCGTCCAAGCGGGCACCTCGCCCCAGATCGCGGCGCCGAGCAGGATACCCCAGAGCAGCGGCGTATACTCGAAAGGCGCGATCGCGGCCACCGGCGCCAGGCCGAAGCCGCGCGCGAAGAGCATATGCGCGATGCCATTCGCCATGCCGAAGGCCAGCAGCGCCAGCACGCCGAACAGGCTCGGCAGCAGCGGCGGCGGGCTGCCGCCGGGCGGCCACATGGCCGGGAAGGGCAGCAGCAGCAGGCCCATCGGTACATGCGCGGCCATCAGCCAGAAGGCGATAGCGGCCGGCGTGTCGGTGCGCGACAGCACGCGCGTCCAGATGCGGGTCAGCGCCATGACGGCGGTGGCGCCGAGCAGCATCGCCGTCTCCCAGCGCCACAGCTCGCCGCCCGGCTGCAGCATGAAGAGCACGCCGCCGAACCCCACGCCGGTGCTGAGCCAGCGGCGCCAGCCCACCTTCTCGCCGAGCAGCGGGATGGCCAGCAGCGTCATCAGCAGCGGCGCCGCCGAGGCCACCGCGTAGCTCGCCGCCAGCGGCACGCCGAGCGTCCAGGCCACATACCAGGCGGTGGAGACGCCGGTGTGCAGCAGGCTACGCAGCGAGAGCAGGCGCCAGTTCACCGGCCGCAGCCCGCGGCCGCGCACCAGGATGGCGACCAGGCTGGCGCCAACCAGGCCGCGCCAGATCATCGCCGCGGCCGGCCCGATCTCCGGCAGCACCCATTTCACGGACGCATCGGCGCAGGAGACGACGCCATAGCCCAGGGCCACCAGCAGCAGGCCCCGAACCGCCTCCTCGCCGGTCGGGGCCGTGCCGGCCCGCTGCTTCGGGTCAGACAAGTCCGGCATCAGCCTGCATGCGGATCGCGCCTTCATCGTCGCGCGCATCTGCGCGCATTTCCTTTCCGGAAAGCATACGGAGCACCGCCGGCGGGGCGGCGCGGCCAGCACGGTCCAGGAGGGGAGACATCAATCCTCGCGCAGGAAGAGCCGATAGCCATCGAGCTCGGCGGCGGCTCGATAGCGGCGGAAGGTTTCCGCGAACAGGGGGTTGCGGGAGAAGTATTCGATGAAATCGAATTCCCGCCCGCAGCGGAGAATGCCCGTATGGCGGGACACCAGCACCGCGGCCGGCGGCGCCCGGGCGAAATCCTCGGCCAGGCCGCGGAAGAGCCGGGCCTCGGCGGGCGGCATCTCCCGGATCTCGCGGTAGCGCGCGCCACCGGCGGGGCAGTTCCGGTAGACGCCTTGCAACAGCCAGAGATTCATCCATGGCAGCGTCGTTCGCGCCCGGGCGTAATTCACCGCCGGATAGACCGGGAAGATGTCGGGGGAGAGGACCAGCAGCCTCTGCCCCTGGACATGCCGCTCCAGCAGGGCGGAGAGCTGGCCGGCGCGGGACCAGCTCCAGGTGATCTCCCGCCAGGGCGCCTCGGCCCCGGCGAAATTATGGATGCCGAGGGCGAAGGCGGCGACCGCGGCGGCAGCCGGCGCGGCGCGCTGCGCCCGCACTGCCGGCAGGGCCCGGTCCAGCCAGCGGGCGGCCAGCACCACCGCCAGCAGCCCGGCGAGCAGCCGCACCGGCATGGCGTGATAGGTCCAGCCCTTCTGCTGCGCCACTGCGGAGAGCGCCGCGCCCAGCCCGGCCAGGGCCAGCACCTGCGGCAGCGCGCCCCGGCCCGGCCGGAGGAAGGCAAGGACCGCCAGCGGCAGCAGCAGCATCAGCGCCGTGCCCAGCCGCTCCGTCAGGATCACCTGCCACCAGGAGAGGTCGCCAAGGCCGAGATAGTAGTCCCGGACCAGCGGCAGCACCCGCGCGAAATAATCCGGGAAGACCACAAGGGTGACGACCAGGTAGAGCAGCCAGACCGCCGCCATGGCCCAGGGCACCGGATCCCGCAGCGCCCGCGAAGGTCCGCGGTGCCACAGCACCAGCCCCTCCACCAGCGCCGGCACCACCAGGAAATGCGGCTTCAGCGCGAAGCCCAGCCCGGCCAGCACCGCGCAGCCGAGCGCCAGGCCGCGCCCGGTCGGCACCCCCTCGATCCGCCGCGCCGCCAGCAGCAGCCAGGGCAGCGCGGCCACAACCATCAGATGCTCCCGCTGGCCGAAATCATAGCCGGCGGCCAGGGTCAGCAGCGGGATGCCGGCGGCGAGGCAGGCGGCCTCCAGCGGCGCCTCCCGCCTCCCCGGCAGCAGGCGCAGCGTCAGGCCCGTCGACAGCGCGCAGAGCCCGAGCAGGCAGAGCAGCAGCGCCGGCGCCGCGTCCAGCGGCGTCCAGGCAGCGATCGCTGCCGGCAGCAGGTTGAGCAGGAAGATCAACGGTGGGTTGACATCGAGGAGGTCGGCATAGAGCCGCTCACCCCCCAGCCAGCGCTGGGTGAAGTCCAGCACCGCCGCGGCATCATGGTTCAGCGGCGGCGCAATGACCGTGAGCAGGAAGGCGAGCGCCGGCACCAGCGCGGCCAGCCGCAGCAGGCGCGGCGCCGCGACCGGCCGCGCGGTCCCAGCCAGGGGCAGGGCATGGCTGGGGTGGTGCGGTTCGGGTTCCGGCCTTGTCATCGCTCGCGGGGGCCATCCTGGGTAGGGCAGACCCAGGCTGCATTCTCATTGCGGCCACGATGCGGCGGCAGGCGGGCGGCGGTACGGAAGTGCCGCGCGACCGCGCCTTGTTCTGGCCATCGCCGGATGCGAGAACCGCGCCGTGGAGCCCGCCGAATACCAGCTCATGGACGCGGCCGAGGACGGCATGTGGTGGTACCGTGCCCTGCATGCCCGGATCCTCGCCGTCCTGGACGCCTTGCCTGCCGCCTCCGGCCGGCTGTTGGATGCCGGCTGCGGCACCGGCGGCTTCCTTGCGCGGCTGCGCCGGGCCCGGCCCGGCATCCGGGCGGTCGGGCTGGAATTCATGCCGCAGGCGGCGGCGCGGGCCCGGGCCAAGTCTGGCCTGCCGGTCGTCACCGGCTCGGTGAACGCCATGCCCTTCCCCGATGCCAGCTTCGAGATGGTGGTCAGCCTGGATGTCCTCTGCCATGCGGCGGTGGAGCCGGAGCGGGCACTGGCCGAAATGCGCCGGGTGCTGCGGCCGGGGGGGCTGCTGGTGCTGAACCTGCCGGCCTTCCAGTGGCTGCATTCGGCGCATGACATCCGCGTCCACAATGTCCGCCGCTTCAGCGCCGGCAGCGCCCGCGCCATGCTGGCCGGCGCCGGCTTCGCCGCGATCCGGCCGCGCTACTGGAACGCCCTGCTGCTGCCCCTGATGGTGGTGCAGCGCAAGCTGCTGGCCCGCGCGCCCGACGACCGCTCGGATGTCGCCACCTTTTCACCCTGGCTCGACCGCAGCCTGCACGCCGTGACGGCGCTGGAGCGACGCCTGACCGCCCTTGGCCTGCCCTTTCCCGCCGGTGGCTCCATCCTGGCCACCGCCACTCGACCATGACCCGAGGAACCGCCCGCATGCTGCCCGAAACCCTGCGCGCCGAGGCGCCATGGCCTCCCCTGGGGCATCCTGTGGGCCTCAGCATCGTCGTGCCGGTCTATCGCGGCGCCGCGACCGTCGGGAAGTTGGTGGAGGCCCTGTCCGCGCTGCGCCCCGAGGGCGGGCTGGAGATCGTGCTGGTCAATGATGGCAGCCCGGACAATTCCGGCGAGGTCTGCCGCGCCCTGGCCGCCACCGCGACCGTGCCACTGACTTACCTGGAGCATGCGCGGAATTTCGGCGAGCACAACGCGGTCATGACCGGCCTGCGGCATGCCCGCGGCGCCTATGTCATCACCATGGACGACGACCTGCAGAACCCGCCGGAGGAGGTGGTCAAGCTCTACGACCATGCCCGGCTCGGCGGCTGGGACGTGGTCTACACCCGCTATGCCGAGAAGAAGCATGAAGGCTGGCGCAACCTCGGCAGCCGCTTCGCCAATCGCGTGGCGGACATGCTGCTCGACAAGCCGAAGGGACTCTACCTCTCCTCCTTCCGCTGCATGAGCGCGCTGGTGGTACGGGAGGTCACGAAATACGCCGGCCCCTATCCCTATGTGGACGGGCTCATCATGCAGGTGACGCAGCGCATCGACAGCATCGAGGTGCTGCACCTGGCGCGCGCCGAGGGCCGGTCGAATTACACGCTGCGGCGCCTGGTGCGGCTGTGGCTGAACCTCGCGACCAATTTCTCGGTCCTGCCCTTGAGAATGGCGATCTTCGCCGGCATCGCCATGGGTATTCTCGGCCTGATCGGCGCGGCGCTGGTGATCGCCGAGGCGATGACCGGCTCGCCCCCCTCCGGCTGGGCTTCGGTGATGACGATGACCCTGCTGCTCTCCGGCGTGCAATTCCTGATCCTTGGCGTGCTCGGGGAGTATGTCGGGCGCGCCTTCCTTTCCGCCAACGGCAAGCCGCAGGGCGTGGTCCGGGAGGTGATCGGTCCTGCCGCCGCGCGGCGCCACGTCCCCCTCGCACGGGCGCGGGCGCCGGAGGATGCGCTCTCGTGATGCCCTTCTGGCTCGCCCTGGCGGCGGCGATCGTGACCTCGCTGGTCGGGCAGGTGCTGCTGAAGGCCGGCGCCAGCGGGGATGGCGGCTTCCTGGCGCAGCTCTTCCGCCCGGCGACCATGGTGGGGCTCGCCGCCTATGCCGGCGCGGCGCTGCTCTACATCATCGCGCTGCGCCGGATCCCGATGTCCGTGGCGCTGCCCTGCACGGCGGCAAGCTATGTGGCGGTGGCGCTGATCGGCTATCTGGTCTTCGGAGAGACGCTGGGCATGCAGAAGCTGACGGCACTGCTGCTGATCTGCGGCGGGGTGGTGCTGCTGGCGAGCGCCTGAGCCACCGCCATGCCGGGACGCGGCGCGCGGCGGACGAGCTGCGGCGTGATCGTCACGGACAGCATGCGGGTGCTGATCGGGCATTTCGCGCATGCGGCACTCTGGGACATCCCGAAGGGCCTGGCCGAGCCGGGCGAGGAATTCATCGCCGCCGCGGCGCGCGAATTGCGGGAGGAGACGGGCCTCGCCGCCCCGCCCGGCGAGTTGCGCGACCTTGGCCTGCACCGCTACATGCCGGGCAAGGATCTGGCGCTGTTCCTCTGGCGCCCGCCGGCGATGCCGGAGCCGGCCTCCCTCCGCTGCACCAGCTTCTTCCGCCTGAAGGACGGCACCCGCCTGCCGGAATTCGACCGCTTCGCCGTGCTGCCCTGGGGCGAGGCCCTGCCACGGCTCGGCAAGAACATGCAGCGCGTTCTGGGCGAGGTCCGCAGCAGCCTGGACTGGCCCTTCGGCCCCGCCGGGCCGGAGGCATGATCGCCGGGGATTGAGGGCCGGTCAGGACAGGGCCCGTGTTTCCATCGCCCGCTCCATCGCTCCCGTCCGGACGGGCCAGGGCACCGAGGCCCCCACCCCGCGATTGAGCCGCACCCCGCTCTGCTCTACGACCCCGGCACGGGAGTATCGGGGGCCGATGACAGTCAGCATCGATCTGGGACGGACGGAGGCCGGGCAGCCGGCGCTTCTCGATCTCGAGGAACTGCTGGCGACCCGGCTGCTGGTGCAGGGCAATTCCGGCTCCGGCAAGTCGCACCTGCTGCGCCGGCTGCTGGAGCAGAGCGCCGCCTGGGTGCAGCAGGCGATCATCGACCCGGAGGGCGATTTCGTCACCCTGGCCGACCGCTACGGCCATCTGGTGATCGACGCCACCGCCCATTCCGAGGCCGGGCTGCAACTGGCGGCGGAGCGGGTGCGGCGGCACCGCGTCTCCGTGGTGCTGAACCTGGAGGGGCTGGACACCGAGGGGCAGATGCGCCGCGCCGCCGCCTTCCTCGGCGGCCTCTTCGATGTGGACCGGGACGCCTGGAACCCCATGCTGGTGGTGGTGGACGAGGCGCAGCTCTTCGCCCCCATGGCCGCGGGCGAGGTGGCGGACGAGGCGCGCAAGGTCTCCCTCGGCGCCATGACCAACCTGATGTGCCGGGGCCGCAAGCGCGGGCTGGCCGGCATCATCGCCACCCAGCGCCTGGCCAAGCTGGCCAAGAACGTGGCCGCCGAGGCCTCGAATTTCCTGATGGGCCGCACCTTCCTCGATATCGACATGGCGCGGGCAGCCGACCTGCTGGGCATGGAGCGGCGGCAGGCGGAGATGTTCCGCGACCTGCAACGCGGGCAGTTCATGGCACTCGGCCCGGCCCTGGCGCGGCGCCCCGTGGCGGTCCGCATCGGCGGGGTGGAAACGGAATCGCGCGGCGCCGGCCCGAAGCTCACCCCACTGCCGGAAGCGCCGCCCGAGGAGGTACGGGAACTGATCCTGAAGCCGCCGGAGCCCGCCCCGGTGCGGCTGCCGCCCCGGCGCCCGCCCCCGCCGCCGCAGCCGGACATCCTGACCCAATTGGCCCAGGCCCGCCCGGCGCCGCTGCACGACCGCGCCGAGGCGGCGCCGCCGAGCCCCGAGGAACTGGCCGAGCGCCGCCGCCGGCTGGAGGAGGTGATGCGGCAGGTCCTGGCCGAGCCGGACGCCGCCTATCGCCCGGTCGCGGTGCTCTACCAGGATTTCCTGGTGCGCTGCCGGATCCAGAATATCGGCGGCAAGCCGCCGGATCTGGCTGCCTTCCGGCGGCTGCTGGCGGTGGGCCGGGCCGGGATCGGGGCGGAGGCGGCGGAGCGGCCGGAATGGCAGCAGGCGGTCGAATTGGCGCCGCAACTGCCGGAGGATCTGCAAGGTGTCTTCCTGCTGCTTGCCCGGGCAGCGCTGGAGGGCGCCCCCTGCCCCTCCGATGCGGCGATCGCGCGCGCCTATGGCAGCCGGTCCCTCGGCCGGGCGCGACGAGTGCTGGCCTGGATGGAGGAGCAGGGCGCGATCATCTGCCGCCCGGATCTCGCCGGGCGGCGGATCGTCACCATTGCCGGACTCGGCTGGGAGACGGCGCCGGGCGACCCGCAGGCGGAGGTGGCCTGAGAGGTCCGGTCGGCGGAGGGGTTCAGGGCACTGCCCCGAACGGTCCGGAGCCCGGACACGGCCCGCCACATGCAAAGGCGGAACTTCTCAGAACGGGCCGCGGCTCGCCGGCATTCGGCTGGAGACCACCACAGCCGAATGAGGAGAAGACCTCATGCCCCGCGATAACCAGACCAAGGGCAAGCCGGTCGGCAACCAGAACGAGGGCCGGCAGAAGATCGAGCGGCAGGACCGGGCATCTGAGGCAGGCCAGAGCGGCAGGCACGAATCCTACGGTCCTGGAACCGGCAATACCGACTTGGTCTCGGGCGAGGAGAAGATCAGGATCGGCGGCGGCAATCAGAGCGGCGGCGGCTCCGCGCGCCGCTCGGACCGCTGAGTCCAGGCGCGGCATGGGGCGGAGATCGCAGGGCGATAACGCAGAAATTCAGCGGCAAGAACAAATTCGGCGGCCAGATGCTTCCCGGCGGCGCCCAGTTCGACAGGAAGGACGAGGCCGGGCGCCGCGGGCAAGCCGGTGACCAACCAGACCAGCCTGGAGCGGAACCCGGTCCGCCACGACACGGCGCAGGTCGGCCCGGGCAACAGGACGGACGAAGCGCCGGGGCCGTCCATCTACGAACGTGACCCGCCTGTGGAGAAGAAGACCGAATAGGGCGGCCACCACCCGCCCTCCCCTGCCGGAGCCGGCTGGATGCCTCGGCCCTGGCCGGCCTGCCACACTCTTCGCGGGGGCCGATACGGCGGCGCTGCGCAACGCCATGCGCGCCATCGGCGGCCGGGTGAAGGAAGCGCATGCCCGCCTGCGCGAGATCACGGCGGAGCGGGTGGAGCAGCGACTGGCCCATGCCGTACTGCGCCAAGCCGGACGGCCGGCAGGACCTCGCCGAGAGTCCGGCACCATCCTCTACACCGCCAGCCGCATCCTGAGCCGCTGGGAGGGCGCGGCATCCTGAAGGGCGGTGCCGCCTCCGTGACCCACGGGCGCTGCGGCGCATCGCCGAGGGCGGGCAGGCATAGCGGAGTGGTCCGGCCCCCCGGCCGGCAGCGGATCGCCGCGGAAATTGTCCGCGATCAAGGCGGCGACCACCTCGGCGGGGTAGGAACGCGTCCATGTCCCCGCGGGAGGATCTCCGGGGGCGGCGACGGAGGCTGCAACGAATGACCGTAAATGCCACGCCCGCCGCGGCGGGCATCCGGACCGGGGGCGCCGGCATGCGGCGGCGCGGCTCCGGCTTCGCCCTATTTGCCTATGGCTTCCGCCCCTTCTTCCTGCTGGCGGGGATCTGGGCCCCCTTCGGTGTCGCCCTCTGGGTAGCCTCCCTGGCCGGGCTCGGCCTGCCGGAGGGGCCGCTGCCGATGCCCCACTGGCATGCGCATGAAATGCTGGCCGGCTTCGTCGGCGCCGCCATCATCGGCTTCCTGCTGACCGCGATCCCGAACTGGACGGGACGGAAGGGCTATGCCGGGCCGCCGCTGATCGGACTGGTGGCGATCTTCCTGGCCGGGCGGCTGGCGTTGCTGCCGGGCTCGCCCCTGCCCGCCGGCATTGCCGCCCCTATCGCCCTGGCCGCCATCCCGGCGGCGATCCTGCTGGTGCTGCCGGCGCTGGTGAAGGCCCGCAGCGCCCGGCTGTTCGGGCCGCCACTGCTGGTCCTGGCCTTCTGGGCGGGCGACCTGCTGATGCTGGGCGAGGCCGCCGGCTGGTGGCAGGAAACCTGGCACGCGGGCGAACTCCTCTCGGCGGATGTGGCGCTGACGCTGGTGGTCCTGATCGGCGGGCGCATCATCCCCTCCTTCACCCTGAACGCCCTGCGCAAGACCGGGCACCCGGCCGAGCCGAACCCGCTGCCGGGAGTGGACCGCGCCGCGATCCTGTCCATGATCGCGCTGACGCTGGTGGATCTCGCCGCGCCGGAGAGCCCGCTGGCGGGCGCGGTTTCGGCCCTGGCGGCGGTGCTGGT
>CALGVL010000130.1 GCA_937930165.1 uncultured Acetobacteraceae bacterium | reverse complement strand
GCGCCTCCCGCCGGCTGCATTTGTATTACGGGCGGGTGCGCTCGGCCGGCTCGGCCAGCTTCATCCTGGCGGCCGGCCTGGTCGGGCAGGTGGCGGCGCTGGCGGGCGTCACCAGCATCGTCTGGCTCTTCGCCGCCTGCCTGCTGCTGACCGCCCTGGCCGGCAGCGCCCTGCCGCCGGAGCCCGTCGCGGGGCGCGGCCGCAGCGGCTTCCGCGCCCCCTTCCGCGATCCCGCCTTTCCCTGGCTGCTGCCGCTTTCGGCGCTGATCCAGGGCAGCCATGCCCTCTACTACGCCTTTGCCACCATCCACTGGCAAGCAGCCGGACTGTCACCCGCCGTCATCGGTCTGCTCTGGGCGGAGGGGGTGGTGGCGGAGGTGGCGCTGTTTCTCTGGGGACGGCGGCTGGCGGACCGGCTGGGGGCGGCGGGGCTTGCCGGGCTCGCCGCCCTCTGCGGCGTGCTGCGCTGGGGCGTGACGGCCGAGACCACCTGGCTGCCGGCCCTGGCCGCGGTGCAGGTGCTGCATGCAGGAACCTTCGGCGCGCAGCACTTGGCGGCGATGCGGGTGCTGGGCGGGCTGCCGCCCAACCAAGCGGCGACGGCACAGACCCTGCATGCCTCGCTCGGCACCGGCCTTGCGTCCGGCCTGCTGACCCTGGGCTGCGGCCCGCTCTACGCGCATCTTGGCGGGGCGGGGTTCTGGGCCATGGCCGGGCTCTGCGCCCTGGCCCTGCCGCTGGCCGCGCAGCTGCGCGCGGCGCTGCGCCGCCGCGTCGCCACCCCGGCCTGATCCTGCCTTCTGGCTGCGGGGCTGGACGGGCAACCATTCGAGCCGCAACATACTTTTTCGAGAGACCGAGGGATGAAACGGTAGGAGGGCGGCAGGCATGCTGTTGCACGCCATTCTGGCCAGGTTGATCCATCGCGGCAGGCTGACGGTGCAATACCCGTCCGGCCGTCTCCGCCATTACGGTGGCAGCCCGGGGCCGGAGGCTGGCATGGTGCTGCGCAGCAGCCGGGCGGAGCGACGCCTGGTGCTGAACCCGGCCCTGGCGCTCGGCGAACTCTACATGGACGGGGAGGTGGAGCCGCTCGACTGCGGCCTCTACGACTTGCTCGATGTGCTGGTCAGCAATGTCTGGTCCGGCGGCGGGCATCCGATGGAGGCATTCAACGCCAGGCTGCGCCAGATCCGCCGGCGCCTGGACCAGTTGAATCCCGCCGGGCGGGCAAAGCGCAATGTCGCGCATCACTACGACCTGAACGGCCGGCTCTACGCCCTCTTCCTCGACCGGGATCGCCAGTACTCCTGCGCCTATTTCCCCACGGGACAGGAGACGCTGGAGGAGGCGCAGGCGGCCAAGAAGCGGCACATCGCCGCGAAATTGCGCCTCGACCGGCCGGATCTGGAGGTGCTGGACATCGGCTGCGGCTGGGGGGGCATGGCGCTGACCCTGGCGCAGGACTGGGGCGCCCGCGTCACCGGCATCACCCTGAGCGAGGAGCAATTGCAGGTCGCCCGCCAGCGTGCCGAGGAGGCGGGCCTCTCGGGCCGCGTGCGCTTCGAGCTGATGGACTACCGCGCCTGGGACCGGAAGGTGGACCGCATCGTCTCGGTCGGCATGTTCGAGCATGTGGGCATAGACCACTACCGGACCTTCTTCCGCGTGGTGCGCAACGCCCTGAAGCCGGACGGCGTGGCGCTGATCCATGCCATCGGCCGCTCCAGCGGCCCGGCCTCGACCAATCCCTGGCTGGCGAAATACATCTTCCCCGGCGGCTATTCGCCATCCCTGTCCGAGGTGCTGCCGGCCGCGGAGAAGTCCGGCCTCTGGGTCACGGATATCGAGATCCTGCGGCTGCACTATGCCGAGACGCTGCGCCACTGGCGCCGGCGCTTCGCGGCCAATCGCGACGCCATCCTCTCGCTTTATGACGAGCGCTTCTGCCGCATGTTCGAATTCTACCTGGCGGGCTGCGAACTGGCCTTCCGCCGCACCGACCACATGAACTGGCAGATGCAGCTCACCCCGGCGGTGGACACCCTGCCGTTGACGCGGGACTACATGTTCGAGGCCGAGCGGGTGGCGAAGGCAAAGGAAGTGGTGCCGGCGGTGGGCGCCGGCTGAGCACGGGCGCCTACCACTCGCCCAGGAAGACGCCGGCCTTCTTGTAGCTGTCGGTGCGCGCCTCGGCCTCCGGCCAGGTGATGGTGATGCGGCGCTTCAGCCCGGTGAACCAGGCGAGCAGGCGTTCCCGCAATTCCTCGCGCACGCCCTCCAGCGAGGCATCGGCGCCGAGGTCGTGGAATTCCTGCGGATCGGCCTGCAGGTCGAAGAGCTGCGGCCGGTAGCCATCCGTCCAGTGCACGTATTTCCAGCGCGGCGTCCGCACCATCCAGGCATGGTGCTGCCCCACCGGCTGGCCGAGCCGCCGGCGCGCGCCCTTGAAGGTCCAGTCCAGCTCGCTGAACACGGCATCGCGCCATTCGCCCTGTTCGCCGCGCATCGCGGGAAGAAGTGACCTCCCCTCGATCAGATGCGGCGCGGGATCGAGGCCGAGCGCGTCCAGGATGGTCGGCACGGTGTCGATCGCCTCCACCAGCCGGTCGTCGGTGCTGCCGCGCGTGGCGTCCGCCGCGGGGGAGGGATCGTAGAGCAGGAAGGGGATGCGCTGGATGCAGTCGTGGAACAGCTCCTTCTCACCGAGCCAGTGGTCGCCGAGATAGTCGCCATGGTCGCTGGTGAAGATCACCAGCGTATCCCGCCAGCGTCCGAGCCGCTCCATCGCCTCCCAGACCCGGCCGAGATGGTCGTCCACCTGCTTGATGAGACCCTGGTAGGTGGGCCGGACGGTGGCAATGGTCTCGTCGCGCTGGAAGTTGCGTGCCACCTCCTCGTCCTGGAAGGCGCGATAGACGGGATGCGCGCCGGGGCCGCGTTCCTCCGGATGGCGCTGCACCGGCAGGCATTGCTCCGGCGTGTACATCGCGTGGTAGGGCGCCGGGGCGATGTAGGGCCAGTGCGGCTTCACATAGGAGAGGTGCAGCACCCAGGGCTCGTCCCCCTGGCGCGACATGAAGTCGATCGCCTGGTCGGTGGTGTAGGCGGTTTCGCTGTGCTCCTCCCGCACGCGCGCGGGCAGGCGGGCATGGCGCATCTTCCAGCCGGAGAGGGGCTTGCCGTCCTTGTCCTCCACGGCGATGACGTAATCGGTCCAGGGATCGCGGCTGTCATAGCCCTGCTTGCGCAGCCAATGGGCATAGGCGCTGTCGGGCTCGGGATGGTGGCCGTCATGCCGGTCCACCAGGCTGAACCAGCCCTCGCGCAGCAGGGCGGCGAGGTCGTGCTGGCCATCCAGTTCCAGGCGCCGCATGCCATGCGCATCCGGCAGCACATGCGTCTTGCCGGCGAGCGCCAGGGTCCGGCCGCTCTCGCGCAGATGCCAGCCGAGCGTGACCTCGCCCACCGAGAGCGGCACCCGGTTATGCGTGGCGCCATGCGAGGAGACGTAGCGCCCTGTATAGAAGGACATGCGGGAGGGACCGCAGATGCCGCTCTGCACGAAGCTGTTGGCGAAACGGACGCCGCGCTTCGCCAGCGCATCGATGTTCGGCGTCTGCAGATAGGGATGGCCGGCGCAGGAGAGGTGATCCCAGCGAAGCTGGTCGCACATGATGAACAGGACGTTGCGGATGCTCACGGCGCGTCTGGTTCCTCGCCTTGCCCGTTCCCATGATAACCGGGACGAAGCCGCGCGCCACCTGCGGCGAGGGAGGAAGGAATGGCTGGAGAGACGGGATCCCCGCGCGTGACGCGGCGCGGCCTGATCGCGGGTGCGGCGGGGCTGTTCACGGCGCGCCACGCATGGGCGCAGGGCGGCGAGCCCTGGCGCATCCTGGTGAATTTCCCGCCGGGCGGGCTGCTTGACGGCACGGCCCGGCTGATCGCCGAGCGTTCCCAGCGCGAGGGGCGGGGGCCGACCGTGGTGGAGAACCGGCCGGGCGCCGGCGGCAATATCGGCGCGGCGGCGGCGGCGCGGGCGAAGCCGGACGGGCGCACGGTGCTCGCCAGCATCGACACGCCCTTCACCGTCAATCCGCATCTCTATCGCGACATGGGCTTCGATGCGGGGACGGACCTCGTTCCCGTTGCCCTCATGACCTCCTTCCCGCTGGTGCTGCTGGTGCATCCCTCCACCGGCATCAGGGATTTCCCCGGCTTTCTCGCGGCGGCGCGGAAGCAACCGCTGTTCTATACCTCGGCCGGCATCGGCTCGCCCGGGCATCTGGCGACGGAGTATCTCCGCCAGCAGGCCGGCCTGCCCAAGGGATCGCTGGAGAACGTGCCGCAGCGCGGCAATACCGAGGCGCTGACGGCCTTGCTCGGCGGCACGGTGCAGGCAGGCTTCCTCGCCATGGGCGGCGGGCCGGACCTGGTGCGCACGGGGCGGCTGCGGGCGATCGCCGTCTCCGGCCCAGAGCGCTATCCGGCGCTGCCTGAAGTGCCGACCGTCGCGGAAAGCGGCTATCCCAGCTACGATGTGCGCATTGCCACCGTGCTGATGGCGCCGCGCGGCACGCCGGAGGAGGCGATGGCGGAATGGAACGCCCTGGCGCGCGGTGTGCTGGCCGATCCGGCCTCCGCCCCGCGCTTCGCCAATTGGGGCGTGCAGGCGGAGGATGGCACCGCCGCCGGCGCCGCAGCCTGGATCCGCGCCGGGCACGAGCGCTGGGGACAGGTGGTGCGTGCCGCCGGGATCGAGGCGCAGTAACCCCGGCTCAGAATTGCGGAAGGCCCCGGCAGTCTCCCGCCAGGGCCTTCCCATTGCTGATGGCGGTCACCCGCCCGCTTCGGCTAGGAAGCCGCCCCCGCAATGGCCGGGGCGATGATCCAGGCCGCGCAAGCGGCACACGCCTTCGGACAATGAGACACTGGATCACCTCCTTTCGGTTGTTGATGACTGTGAGCGGAGATGGGGCGGCCGCAGCCGCCCTGCAACCCCCTTACATCTGGCTGTAGCTGCCGTTACGCCAGACGTAGAAGACATAGTCCGGCACCGTGACGTCGCCCTTGCGGTCGAAGCTGATCGGACCGAGCACGGTCTGCCACGGGCCCTGCGACTTCAGCGTCTCGGCGATGCGCCGCGGGTCCAGGCTGTTGGCCTTCTGCGCCGCCTCGGCCCAGGCCTGGATGGCGGCATAGGTGTAGAGGACATAGCCCTCCGGATCGATGTTCTTCGCCCGGAAGCGCTGCACCACCTCGGCGGCGGTCGGACGGCGGCGCGGGTCGCTGCTGAAGGTCATCAGCGTGCCCTCGCCCGCGGCGCCCGTGATCTGCCAGAACTCGTTCGTCACCAGCGCATCGCCGCCGATGAGGGTGACGTTCATCCCCTGCTCCTTGGCCTGGCGCAGGATCAGCCCGCCCTAGATCGGAAGA
>CALGVL010000129.1 GCA_937930165.1 uncultured Acetobacteraceae bacterium | reverse complement strand
GGAGACGAAGCGGGTGCGGTGCAGCTCGGTGCAGAAGTCGTAGACGATGCGCTGGTCCTCGCTCATCCCCTCGGGCCGCCTGCCCTCGGCCACGGCTTCGGCCAGGGCGGGCGGCAGGCCGGCCTTCATGGCCAGGATATGATGGGCATACCACTCATACTGGGCCGACCACTCCCGCGCCGTGATCAGGATGGCGAACTCGTTCAGATCCCGCGGGATGGAGCTGTTGAAGCGAAGATACTCCCCCACCTTCTGGAACCGGTCCGCCACCTCCGGGCTGCGCAGCATGGCCGGGAAGGGGCCGCGGATGGCGCCGCGGGGGCCGCCTGTGATGGCCTCCGCCACCCGCTTCTGCTCCTCCGTCATCTGCTCCGGGGGCAGAGGCGGCAGGCGCCCCTCCGTGCCGGTATCCGCCGGAAGCAAGTGGTCCATCGCAACCTCCCCTCGAGTCCCGGCGGATCATCGCCCCGGCGCCACGCCGCTGCAACTTCCCCTTCGCAAGCCGCGCCGGCTGGCCTAGCGTTGCGGCGAGGGAGTCGCGTTCGGGAGAACACCTTGGCCTACGCGCTGCAGCAGCTGATCAACGGGATCAGCCTGGGCATGATCTACGGCCTGATCGCCGTCGGCTACACCATGGTCTATGGCATCATCGGCATGATCAATTTCGCGCATGGCGATGTGTTCATGATCGGCGCCTTCGTCGCCCTGATCGCCGTGCTGCTGCTCCAGCTTGGCGGGGCAATGGACGGGCCGGCGGCGATCCTGCTGGTGCTGCTGGCCTCCATGGCCGTCACCGCCCTCTATGGCTGGACGCTGGAGCGCCTGGCCTACCGCCCCCTCCGGGGCAGCTTCCGCCTGGCACCGCTGATCTCCGCCATCGGCATGTCGATCGTCTTGCAGAACTACGTGCAGATCAGCCAGGGCGCGCGGGTGAAGCCGCTGGAGCCGCTGGTGCGCGGCGGCGTGGAGGTGATGCGGGACGGCCCCTTCGTCGTGCAATTCTCCTATGTCCAGATGCTCATCATCGGGGTGACGCTGGCGGTGCTGGCCGTCTTCACGCTGCTGGTGACGCGGACGCCGCTCGGCCGTGCCATGCGTGCCTGCGAGCAGGATCTGAAGATGGCGGCGCTGCTCGGCATCGACACGAACCGGACCATCAGCCTCACCTTCGTGATTGGCGCCTCCCTCGCCGCGGTAGCGGGCACCATGTACCTGCTGCGCTATGGCGTGATCGATTTCTACATCGGCTTCCTGGCCGGGGTGAAAGCCTTCACCGCCGCGGTGCTGGGCGGCATCGGCTCCCTTCCCGGCGCGGTGCTGGGCGGGCTGCTGATCGGCCTGATCGAGACCTTCTGGAGCGCCTATTTCAGCGTCCAGTATAAGGATGTGGCCGCCTTCTCCATCCTGGCCCTGACACTGATCTTCCTGCCCACCGGCCTGCTCGGCCGGCAGGAGGTGGAAAAGGTATGACCCGCGCCGAGAGCCGCAGCCCATCGGCCAGGCGGAGCGACGGAGAGCCCCACCGCCCCTCCAGGCTCCTGCTCGCGCTGAAGGATGCCGGGCTGGCGGCGCTGGTCGCCCTCGGCCTCTTTGCGCCCGTGGTCGGGCTGCGCACCGATGTGGCGCCCTCCGGCGGGCTGTTTCTGCGCACGCGCTGGGAGGATGTGGCGATCCTCTGCGGCATCGTCTTCGCGCTGCGCCTGACCCTCGTGCTCTGGACCGGCCGGCGCGGTTTGCGGCCCAGCACCGCGCCGGGCCCCTGGACCCTGCGGCTGCAGCAGGCGGGCCGGCTCTTCGCCCCGGCGCTGCTGGCCGTCGCGCTGGCGCTGCCCTTCATCCCCGGAGTCGGGCGCTATGAGCTGGATCTCGGCATCCTGGTGCTGACCTATGTGATGCTCGGCTGGGGGCTGAACATCGTGGTCGGGCTCGCCGGGCTGCTGGACCTCGGCTATGTCGCCTTCTATGCGGTCGGGGCCTATTCCTATGCGCTGCTGGCGTTGAATTTCGGCCTCTCCTTCTGGATCTGCCTGCCGCTGGCCGGCATCCTCGCTGCCTTCTGGGGCATCCTGCTCGGCTTCCCGGTGCTGCGCCTGCGCGGCGACTACCTGGCGATCGTGACGCTGGCCTTCGGCGAGATGATCCGCATCGTGCTGCTCAATTGGGTCAGTCTGACCGGCGGGCCCAATGGGCTCAGCGGCATCCCGCGCCCCAGCTTCTTCGGGCTCAGCTTCTCCATGTCCGGCGATCCGGACACCTTCGCCGGCTATTTCGGGCTGGAGCCCTCGCCGCTGCATCGCCTGATCTTCCTCTACTACCTGATCTTCGCCCTGGCGCTGCTGACCAACTGGGTCACGCTGCGGCTCCGCCGCCAGCCGCTCGGCCGCGCCTGGGAAGCGATGCGGGAGGACGAGATCGCCTGCCGCGCCCTCGGCATCAACATCACCACGACCAAGCTGTCCGCCTTCGCCCTGGGCGCCATGTTCGGCGGCTTCGCCGGCGCCTTCTTCGCCACCCGCCAGGCCTTCATCAGCCCGGAGAGCTTCACCTTCATCGAGAGTGCCATCATCCTGGCCATCGTCGTCCTCGGCGGCCTCGGCAGCCAGATCGGCGTCGCGATCGCGGCGCTGGTGATGATCGGCGGCTTTGAGCTGTTCCGCGAATTGGAGGAATGGCGCATGCTTGTCTTCGGCGGTGCCATGGTCCTCATCATGGTGCTGCGGCCGCGCGGGCTGGTGGGCACTCGCACCCCCTCGGTGGCACTGAGGCAGAAGCGCCTCATCGGCGCCAACCTGATCGGCGAGGGCAAGGGATGACCGGCACCATCCCATCCCCGCGCGACATGATCCTGGAGGTCGCCGGCCTGACCATGCGCTTTGGCGGGCTGCTGGCCGTGGAAAAGGTCTCCTTCGCTGCCATGCGAGGCGACATCACGGCGCTGATCGGCCCGAACGGCGCCGGCAAGACTACCGTCTTCAACTGCATCACCGGCTTCTACCGCCCTTCCAGCGGCGCCATCCGGCTGCACCTTCCCGGTGCCCTGCCGGTGAGCTTGCACCGGCTGCCCGGTCACCGCATCGCTCGCGCCGGCGTCGCCCGCACCTTCCAGAACATCCGCCTCTTCCCGGGCATGACGGCGCTGGAGAACCTGCTGGTTGCGCAGCACAACCGGCTGATGGCGGCGACCGGCTGGGGCATCGGCGCGGTGCTCGGCCTCTCCCGCTATCCGCGGGCGGAGCGGGAGGCGATCGAGTTGGCACGCTGCTGGCTGCAGGCGACCGCCCTGCTGGACCGCGCCGACGACCCCGCCGGCGCCCTGCCCTATGGCGCGCAGCGGCGGCTGGAGATCGCGCGCGCCATGTGCACCAATCCTTCCCTGCTCTGCCTGGACGAGCCTGCCGCCGGCCTGAACCCGCGCGAATCCGAGGAACTGGCACGGCTGCTGCTGGAGATCCGCAGCCAGGGCACCTCCATCCTGCTGATCGAGCACGACATGGGCGTGGTGATGCGCATCAGCGACCGCGTGGTGGTGCTGGACCATGGCCGGCTGATCGCCGACGACATCCCCGCCGTAGTCCGCGCCGACCCCAAGGTCATCGCCGCCTATCTCGGCGAGAGCGAGGAGGAGGAGGAGGGCGAGGCGGCATGAGCACCAGCACCCCGCTGCTGGAAGTGGACCGCGTCACCGCCGGCTATGGCGCCGTGCAGGCCCTCACCGAGGTTTCCCTGCATGTCATGCCGGGGGAGATCGTGACGCTGATCGGCGCCAATGGCGCCGGCAAGTCCACCCTGCTGATGACCATCTGCGGCGATCCCCGCCCCCGCTCCGGCCGCATCCGCCTGGCCGGGCAGGACATCACCGCCCTGCCCACCCATGCCATCATGCGCCATGGCCTGGCGCAGGCGCCGGAGGGCCGCCGCATCTTCCCGCGCATGACGGTGCGTGAAAATCTGCTGATGGGCGCCGAGGCCCTGACCAGTGGCGATCCCACGCCGCAGCTCGAACAGGTCTTCGCCCTGTTCCCCCGCCTGAAGGAAAGGCTCTCGCAGCGCGGCGGCACGCTTTCGGGCGGGGAGCAGCAGATGCTGGCGATCGGCCGCGCGCTGATGTCGAAGCCGCGGCTGCTGCTGCTGGATGAGCCCTCGCTCGGCCTGGCACCGCTGGTGGTGAAGCAGATCTTCGGCGCCATCCGCCGGCTGAACGCGGAAACCGGCCTCACCGTGCTGCTGGTGGAACAGAACGCCAATCTGGCGCTGCGCCTGGCGCATCGCGGCTATGTGCTGGTGACCGGCCGCATCGCCATGGAAGGCTCCGGCCGGGCGCTGCTGGCGCGGCCGGAGATCCGCGATGCCTATCTCGGCGGCGGCGTGGCGGCCTGAGTGCCGGCGCGGATGGGCGGGGCCAGCGGTTCCCGCTCCGGCACGATGGTGATCTGGCCGTCCGTCTCCAGCACCGCAAAGCGGATCTGCTCCATCCGCTCCAGTCCCCGCAATTCCCGCGCGGCGCTGAGCACGTCCTGCTCGTCCAGCCGGGCATGTTCCAGCCGGCCCGGCAGCGGCCTGCCATGCGCGACCAGCAGCGTCGGCACTCCCTCCAGCAGCATCGAAGCCCGTTGCGACCGCTGCTTGAGCAGCGAAAGGCCGATGTCGCAAAGCAGCAGGGTGATGATGACCAGCACGGCATTGGCGATGGAGAAGTCGTTGCCAAGCAGCGCCTGCTGTGTCGCCTCGCTGATGATCAGCAGCAGCACCAGGTCGAAGGGGGTAAGCTCCCGCAGGGTGCGCCGGCCGCTGACGCGGAACAGCAGCAGCAGGATCACATAGATGGCCAGGCCGCGCAGCACGCTGTCCATGGCGGCGCCTCAGGGCCAGACCAGGATCCGGAGGACCACCGGCGCTCCCTCCGCGGTGCCGATGCTGGCCTGGACGATGCCCGGCGCCACGGCCTGCGCCATCAGCAGCAGGACCGGCGCGGCGCCGCCCCCTTGCAGGCGATAGGTCAGCACCAGGCCCTGCGCATCGCCACGACTCTCGGCGGCCTGCGGCAGCAGCGACTGCACCTCCCAGCCATCCAGCAGGTCCCGGCCCAGGCGCAGTTCCAGCCTGCCCTGCTGATCGGGCCGCAAGGCCTCGACGCGGAACATGGTCGGACTCTGTTGCCGCTGGACCCGGCTGTAGGTGATGCGCAGCGCCCCGTCCGGCGTGGTCGCTTCCGCCCCGGCCAGCCAGCCGGCGCCACCGAAGCCGCCGGCGAGCCCGACCAGCAGCAGGCCCAGCATGCCGAGCCAGGCGATGCGTTCCAGCACCCAGCTCCGGCGCTGGAAGCCCTGCAGGGCCTCCATCCGCTCCATGTCCGGCGGCAGGGCGGAGAGGCTGGCGGCTGCGCTTCGGATCCCGCCGGATGGCGGGTCGTTCCTGGCGGTCATGGCGTCGTCCCGGCCGGTCTGAAGCGCCGGCGTAACGCCTTGCCACCCGGCTACGTTCCGCCGCAGGCTGCGCCTGTGCAAGCGCCCTGCGCTTCGCCTAGGCTTGTGGCGAGACCCGCGCGCCGGGCGCCGGGGGACGAAGGGAGGACAGGAAATGCTGACGCGAAGGTTGGTCCTGGGGGCGACGCTGGCCGCTACCGCCATGCTGCCCTGGGGCATGGACGCCCGGGCCCAGGGCAACCAGGGTCCGATCCGCATCGCCACTGCAGGGCCGATGACCGGCCAGTACGCCGCCTTCGGCGCGCAGATGAAGGCGGGCGCCGAGCAGGCGGTGGCCGACATCAACGCCAAGGGCGGGGTGCTCGGCCGCCAGCTTGCGCTGGAGGTCGGCGATGATGCCTGCGACCCACGCCAGGCGGTGAGCGTGGCCAACCAGCTCGCTAGCCGCGGCGTGCGCTTCGTCGCCGGGCATTTCTGCTCCGGCTCCAGCATCCCGGCCAGCAAGGTCTATACCGAGGAGGGCGTGCTGCAGATCAGCCCGGCCAGCACCAACCCGAACTACACCGACCAGGGAAGTTGGAACACCTTCCGCACCTGTGGCCGCGACGACCAGCAGGGCCAGGTCGCCGGCCGCTACATCGCCGAGACCTTCAAGGGCAAGAAGGTCGCGATCCTGCACGACAACTCCGCCTACGGCAAAGGCCTGGCGGATGAGACGAAGAAGTCGCTGAACGCCGCCGGCGCACAGGAGACGATCTATGCTGCCTACACGCCGGGCGAGCGCGACTACAACGCCCTCGTCTCCCGCCTGAAGGATGCCGGCATCGACGTCATCTATATCGGCGGCTACCACACCGAGGCCGG
>CALGVL010000128.1 GCA_937930165.1 uncultured Acetobacteraceae bacterium | reverse complement strand
CCCTGCCTCTTCGCTGGCTGGGGCTACGGCCCGCCAGCCATGGCCGAGGGCGCGACGGCCATCCTGCCGCATCCCGCGGATCTGCCCCCGGCGCTCCGCAAGCTGCTGCCCTGACCGGCCATCCGGCCTGGACCAGGATCGTCCTGGGTGTTTCCCCAGGACGATCGCAGGCTAGCCGCGCCGGAACTCGGCCAGCACCACCCGGATGGTGCCGAACCAGCGGCTTGGCACCTCGATCCGCACCGGCAGCGGCGGGCTGCCCGGCAGCACTCGGGCGAGCCAGGCCGTGCCGTATTGCGGCTCCCGCGCCTCCTCCGGATCCTCGCTGCGCCGGAAGCCGGCAATGACGCGGCCCTCGAAGGCGCAGCGCAGCGCCTCACCGCCGAAAGCCCCTTCCGCGGTCAGGCGCTCGATCCCCGCGGTCCGCACCCGGTAGTCGGCCCGCCGCCGGCCGTCGAAGACCGCGGCCTCGCCGTCGCAGCGCCCGGTCAGCGCCACATTGCGGGCGAGCTTCGCCAGGGCCGAGAGTGCATCCGTCGTGCCGCGCTGCAGCCCTTCCGGCACGATCTCCCGCTCCGCCTCGTTGGGTGGCTCGACCGTGCGGAGCCGGGGCTGGCCAGGCGGGGCGTAGTCCATGACGACCCGCCGCAGATTGCCGCGCCAGCGCCCCTCCAGCCGGAAGGTCAGCGGCACCGGCTCGGCGCCCTGCCAGGCGCCCTCGGCCAGGGTCACCTGCTCACCGCTGAGGAGGATGCCGGCCAGGCCGGTGGTGTGGAGCCGGGTGAGGATACGGTAGCGAGGGCCGCCGAGGTCCAGCAGGGCCTCCACCTGCATGATCGCCAGGCCGGCGGTCCGGATCTCGTAGCGGACGAACACCGCCTCCGCTCCGGCCGGGGCCGATGCCAGGGTGAGGCACAGGGGAAGCGGGGCGAGCAGCCGGCGCAGCCTCATGCCGGCAGCCTATGGCACCGCTCGGTGCCGCGGCAACGGCATCGAAGTCACAGCCCCCGGCGATGGAAGAGCCACCCTGGCCTTGGTCACTTGAACGCTTGTTCAGCTGTGGCTAGATTTGCGCCGCGTTGCGAGCGATTCTCAACTGGCTCGCAGCCCGGAGGACCAGGCATGGGTCGCGGCGCCAGCCAAAGCAGCCAGAGCCATCAGCGAGACGCCTACCCGATCACCCGTCGCTGCGAGCGCGCCGTGGTGAACGCCTATCGCGAGTTGCGGGAAGCCGGGACGGATGATCTTTCGGCCTTCCGCGCCTGCACCGTGCTCTACCGTATCCATCACCCGGAAAGCTCGGCCAGCGAGGCGCGGCGCCTGGTGGCGGAATGGATCGACCATCACATCATCCGCCAGGATACCGGCCCGACCCCCGGCTGCGACTGCAACTGACCGGCTTCCTGCCCTAGCCCGCCCGTGCCCAGCTGATCGCCGCCCGCGCCAGCGCGTCGATCGTGTCCGCCACGGGGAAGGGCAGGGCGGGCCCGGCCTGGATGCCGAGCGGGATCTCCGTGCAGCCCAGCACCACGGCCTGCGCCCCGCGCCCTGCCAGCGCCAGCGCCGCCTCGGCCAGCGGCGCATAGGCTTCCGCCACCCGGTTGGCCTTCACCAGCGCGATGGCCGGCGAGACCAGCCGCTCCATCTCCGCCGGTTCCGGCACCAGGCAGGTATAGCCGCGCGCTTCCAGCCTCTCCTGGTAGAGCCGCATGGCGAGCGTTCCCGCCGTGCCCATCACGCCGACCTTGCCCCCCGGCACGCCGAGCCGGGCCAGTTCCGCCGCCGCCGCATCGACGATGTGCAGGATCGGCAGGCGGGTCGCGGCCTGCATGGCATCGAACCAGCCATGCGCGGTGTTGCATGGGATGGCGATGGCGCCGCAGCCGGCAGCCTCCAGCCCCCGGAGTCCGCGCAGCAAGGCGGGAAGGGGATCGGCCCCGCCGGCCAGGCGGGCAGCGGTGCGGTCGGGCACCCGCGGGTCTGACCAGAGTACAGCCGGGATGTGATCCTGGTCGCGCTCTGCCGGGGTCAGCAGGGTCAGCCGCATCATGAATTGCGCGCTGGCGAGCGGCCCCATGCCACCGAGCACGCCGAGAACCCGCGTTTCCTGTCCCTCTGGCACCCTGTCCTCCTGGTCTGCTGGGGCCAGTATGCCAGGATCAGGGCAGGCGCATGAAATTGGCCGTGGCGCTGGCGCGGGAGATCAGCGCCCGCATGTCCGGATCCTCATGGCTGCGTTCGGCGATCAAGGCTTCCATGGGGCAGAAATACTCATGCGCCTGCGGCACCTGGCTGCGGGCGAAGCCCTCGTAATGGCGGCTCTTCAGGCCGAATACCACGCGCACGTCGCGCACCGGCAGGACCAGGGGCTGGGTTGGCTCCTCCTTCAGCATGCGGATCAGGCGCCAGCGCGGCGTCGGATCGCCCGCCTGGACCGGGGCCAGCAGCCAGGGAACCGGGCAGAAGGCGAGCAGGGAAGTGGTGCTCGGCGCGAAGCGGGAGCGCTTGTCGAGCAGATTCGACAGCGAGGAACAGGCCTCGATGCAGAGGATGTCCACATAGGGATCAGCGGCGGAGGGGCTGAAATGTAGCCAGAGCCCATCCGGCAGGGTGCGCAGCCGGTTCGATCCCGGCACCTTCAGGAAGGGATGCGCCGCGACCGAGGGATCGCCCGGCCGCCCCCGTAGCCAGGTGCCTGGCTGCTTCGGGCTGGACACGACACCCGGCGGCTGCTGCGGCCATTTCTTCAATTGCATGCGGACCAATTGGTCCAGCGCATGATATGGCTTTCGGCGGAGAGCCTCACTCATTCGGCGAATTCCGAACCTTCACACAACCTATGCGTGAAGGCTGCCCGGAATGAATCGCTCACGCAAGTGTGAGCCATTAAGATTTCGGGAAGAACGGGCCGCCAGCCATAAGCAGACCGAATACAAAATAAAACGCCCGCCGGGGATGCCGGCGGGCGTTGTCCGGGGCGTAGGCGCAGCGTTCAGGCGCGTTCGCCAAGCGGCACGTAGTCGCGCTTCGCCGGGCCGGTATAGAGCTGCCGCGGCCGGCCGATTCGCTGCGACGGATCCTCGATCATCTCCTTCCACTGGCTGACCCAGCCGACAGTGCGCGCCACCGCGAAGAGCACGGTGAACATGCTGGTCGGGATGCCCATCGCCTTCAGAATGATGCCCGAGTAGAAGTCGACGTTCGGATAGAGCTTGCGGCTGATGAAGTAATCGTCCGACAAGGCGATCCGCTCCAGCTCCATGGCGATGTCGAGCAGCGGCTCGTCCTTGATGCCCAGTTCGGCCAGGACCTCGTGGCAGGTCTCCTTCATGATCTTCGCCCGCGGGTC
>CALGVL010000127.1 GCA_937930165.1 uncultured Acetobacteraceae bacterium | reverse complement strand
CCGCCGCAGGGGCAGCGGCCGGTGCAGCAGCCGGGGCAGCGGCCGCGGGCGCCGCCATCCGGGTGCCGGAGCCGAGCCCCGCCCCGCCGCCAAGGCCAACCACCGGCAGCGTCACCGGCCTGCCCCTGCCCCGCTTCGCCGCCCTCGGCTCCAACCAGGTGAACCTGCGGGTCGGGCCGGATCTCCGCTACCGTATCGAATGGACATACCAGCGGCGGGACCTGCCGGTGCAGATCGTGGACGAGCACTCGATCTGGCGCCGCATCCGCGACCCGGAGGGGACGGAAGGCTGGGTACAGCGGCCGTTGCTGACCTCCCGCCGCACCTTCCTGGTGCAGGGGACGGAGCGGATCCTGCGCCGCCGGCCGGAGGAGGGCGCCGCCCCCGTCGCCCGGCTGCAGCCCGGCGTCATCGGCCATATCCGCCGCTGCGAGGCGGCGAGCGCCTGGTGCGAGGTCCGGGTCAGCGACTATCGCGGCTGGATCAAGCGCTCCGAGATCTGGGGCGTGGGGCCGGAGGAGGCGATCAACTGACGGCGCCACGCAGGGACCGGCCGGAGCCGGAGCGGTGCTGATCCGCCCTCCCCCATCGCATCTGACCAAATGCATGTCCGCGGAACGGCCCGATGCGGGCCGCGCCGGGCGGCGCCCGATGGCGGGATGCAGGGTGATGCAGGCAGGAGTCCGTGAAGGGCGCGGTCGTGCTGGACGATCCCAGCGGCCGGCCGTAGCCTCTCCCACATGAGCGACACTGACCGCACTCCGGCCACCCACGACATGGGCGGTGCCACGCGTTTCCGCTGCACGCCGGTGGAGCGCGACGAGGAGCCGCCGGACGCCTTCGGCAAGCGCGTCGATGCGCTCCGGCAATTGCTGGCACAGAAGAAGCTGATGACAGTGGACGAGCTCCGCCGCGGCATCGAATCGATCCCGGAGGAGGAATACCTCGCCCTTACCTATTACGAGCGCTGGCTGCGCTCCATCACCACGCTGATGCTGGAGAAGGGCGTGGTCAGCGCAGAGGAGCTGCGATGACCCCAGCCGAAGGCACCAGTTCCGCCGCCTCCGATCCGCCCGGCGGACCCGCCACCGCACCCCGCTTCGCCCCCGGCGCCCGCGTCCATGTGAAGGACGACTGGCCGGAGCGTCGCGGCCCCTGCCATATCCGCACGCCGCACTACCTGCGCGGCCGCACCGGCACGGTGCAGCGCGTGCTCGGCAGCTTCCCCAACCCGGAGGACCTGGCCTTCGCCCGCCCGGCGCCGAAGCGCGTGCTCTACCACGTGCTGTTCGAGCAGCCGCCGATCTGGAACGAAGGCCGCCCCGGCGACGAGATCCTGGTCGAGATCTTCGAGCACTGGCTTGAGCCGGCCGACGCTGCCAAGGAGGCTGCATGAGCCCGCCCGCCCGTCGTGACTCCCTGGAGAAGCTGGAAAAGCTGATCGCCGCCCTGAAGGCCAAGGGCATCATCACCGAGGAGGAGCTGGCCGAGCGCCAGGCGCAGACCGACCGCGCCAGCCCGGAGACCGGTGCCCGCATGGTCGCCCGTGCCTGGCTGGATCCGGAATGGCGTGCCCTGCTGCTGCGCGACGGCACCGCGGCAGCCGAGGCGATGGGTGTCTCCATGGCCGGCGCGCCGCCGCTCGGCGTGCTCGAGGACACGCCGCAGCGGCACCACCTGATCGTCTGCACCCTGTGCAGCTGCTATCCGCGCGCGGTCCTCGGCTATCCGCCGCACTGGTACAAGAGCTTCGCCTACCGCTCCCGCGCCGTGCGCGACCCGCGCGGAGTGCTGGCGGAATGGGGCACGGTGCTGCCGGAAGGCATGGAGATCCGCGTGGTGGACAGCACCGCGGACTATCGCTGGATGGTGCTGCCCATGCGTCCCCCCGGGACCGAGGGCTGGAGCGAGGACCAGCTCGCTGCCATCGTCACCCGCGATGTGTTGGTGGGCGTGGCGCTGCCGCAGGTGCCGGCCGCCGCGGCAGCCTGAGCCCCCCGGAAGGACACCGCGGCAGACCGCATCCCTCACCACAGCATGAACGACCAGACGGACGGCCTGCCGACGCCGCGGCGCTATGTCGCGATCATCGCCATCCTGACCTCCATTGCGATGACGGTTCTGGACAGCGCCATGCTGAACGTGGCGCTGCCGGGCATCGCGCGGGATCTCGGCATCTCGCCAGCCAGGGCGACCTGGCTGCTGAATGCCTATCAGCTTGCGGTCATCACCACCCTGCTGCCCTTCGCCTCGCTGGGCGAGATCCTGGGCTTCCGCAGGGTCTTCCTGACCGGCTTCGGGGCCTTCGGCCTGGCCGCGCTCGGGGCCAGCCAGGCGCCGGATTTCGGGACGCTGCTGGCCTGCCGGATCGCCCAGGGCCTCGGCTCCTCGGCGGTGATGAGCCTGACCGCCGGGCTGATCCGCTTCACCTATCCGTCGCGTCAGCTTGGCCGGGCCATCGGCATCAATGCCATGGTGGTGGCCTGCGCCGGCGCCGCGGCGCCCAGCCTGGCCGCGGCCATTCTGGCGGTCGGGCCCTGGCGCTGGCTGTTCCTGGTGAATGTGCCGGTCGCCGTTATCGGGCTGCTGGTGGGGGCGCGGGCCCTGCCGGACCCGCCCGGCACGCGGCAGCCTTTCGATATCCTGGGCGCGGGGCTGAACATCCTCACCTTCGGCCTGTTCTTCCTCGGCATGGACCTGCTGCTGGAGGCAACCGGGACGGGGCTGCTGCTGATGGGCTGCGGGATCGGCGCCGGGGTGCTGCTGGTGCGGCGGCAACTCACCCAGCGAACGCCGCTGCTGCCGCTGGATCTGCTGCGCGTCCGGGTCATCGCATTTTCGGTCGGGGCCTCGGTCTGCGCCTTCTCGGCCTGGTATGCCAGCTATGTGGCGCTGCCCTTCCTGCTGCAGGGGGCGGGGCACGACCAGGTGGAGACGGGGCTGCTGATGACCCCCTGGCCACTCTCCGTCGCCTTCGCCGCGCCGCTGGCCGGGCGGCTCTCGGACCGGGTGCCGACGGCGCTGCTCTGTGCCGCCGGCATGGGGCTGATGGCGGTGGGGCTGGCCCTGCTGGTGAGCCTGCCGGCCTCCGGCGGGGCGGTGCTGATCGGCGTGGTGGTGGCGCTCTGCGGGGCCGGCTTCGGCGGGTTCCAGACGCCGAACAACCGCACCATGCTGATCTCTGCGCCCAAGGCGCGCAGCGGCGGGGCGGGGGGCATGCAGGCGACGGCGCGGCTGCTCGGCACCACCCTCGGGACCACTACGGTGGCGCTCTGCTTCCAGGTCGCGGGGGCGGGTGGGCCGCTGCTGGCTCTGGCCGCTGGCATCGGCTTCGCCGTGGCGGCCGGG
>CALGVL010000126.1 GCA_937930165.1 uncultured Acetobacteraceae bacterium | reverse complement strand
AGCAGCACCTTGGTTTCCGCCAGCGCGCCAGGGGCGCCTTCCAGCACTTCGCGCACAGTCTGTCGTACCAGCGCCTCCAGGGCGGCGGCATCCGGCACCATCTGATGCACCAGCCCGATCCGCGCGGCCTCTGGCGCGTCAATCACCTTCGCCTCCAGCACCATGCGCGTCGCCGCGGCGCGGCCCATTCGCCGGGCGAGCCAGGGGAGGATCTGTGCCGGCACCAGGCCGCGCCGCACCTCCGGCGCCGCGAAGCGCGCATTCGCCGCAGCGAAGGCGATATCGGCGCTGCAGACGAAGCCGAGGCCGCCCGCATGGGCGCTGCCTTCGACCGCCGCGATGACCACCTGCGGCAGGGCGGCGATGGCGGCGAAGCGGGCGCCGGTGCGGCGGTTGCGCTCCTGCTGCCGGGCCAGCTTCTGCTCGGGCGTATCGCCGGAAGCGACCTCGGTCAGGTCCAGCCCGGCGCAGAAATGCCCCCCGGCACCGGAAATCACCAGCACCCGCGCCGCCTTGTCCTCCCGCAGTTCCGCCAGCAGCGCGTCCCAGGCCTCACCCATGGCGGTGCTGAGGGCATTGCGGCGCTCCGGTCGGTTCATCACAGCGCGGACCACCGGTCCCTCGCGCATAACCAGCAGCGGCGTTTCCTCGGGCATGGCGTTCTCCCTTCTCTCGCGCCGCACCATGCGGCGGAGGGCACGGAGCGACAAGGGAGCCTTCAGCCGGGATGCGCGCTGGCCCGCGGAGCGCAGAAAAGCGCCGAAGTGCCTCCACCAATGAACAGGCCGCGCCCCATCTCAACCATAGGCTTGAAGGAATTGGCGCGCCCTGAGGGACTCGAACCCCCGACCAACGGATTAGAAATCCGATGCTCTATCCGGCTGAGCTAAGGGCGCCTGAAAAATCCCACCCGGCCCGGCGGCCTCAATGCGTCCAGTTCTCGCTCCGGCCGAAGCGGAAATTGTCGGCATAGACCTTCGGCTTGATCTGGACCGGCTTCGGCTCCTCGATCTCATAGGCCAGGCCGTTCGCCTCAGCATAGGCGACCGCGGCCTCGCGCGTCTCGAAGCGCAGGCGCACCTGGCCGCGCGTGTCGCCGGAACCCGACCAGCCCATCAGCGGATCGAGGCGCTGCCTCTCGCCGGGCTCGAATTCCAGAACCCAGCCCCGACTCCGCGCCTTGCCCGACTGCATGGCGGAGCGGGGCGGGACGTAGATGCGGGCAATCTGCTTCCGGCCGTTCAATGCGATCATTCTGCGTTCCTGCGCGAATCGGGGCGGCGGGATTCGAACCCACGACCTCCTGTACCCAAAACAGGCGCGCTACCAGGCTGCGCCACACCCCGCGCCGGGGGAAACTATGGGCGGCGGGGCGCCGGGGCAACCCCGGCCTGCCCCACCCGGAATATGGTGTCAGGGCGCATTGCCGAAGATCCGTTGCAGGACCCGGTCACCGACCCGGATGCCCAGGCGCTCCGCCGTGCCACCGGCGAGTTCCAGCGTCGCCCGCACCGGCCCGCGGCTGTCAATGGGCGCCAGGGAATAGGGCACGGTCCGTTCCGCGATCCGGTGGATCCGGCCATCCGCGGCGATGAACAACATGTCCAGCGGCACGACGGTGTTGCGCATCCACATGCTGGATTCGCGCGGGGTGCCCCAGTCGAACAGCATCCCCTCCTGCGGCCCCACCCGCTCCCGGAACATCAGCCCAATCATCTGCTGCTGCGGTTCGAGCGCCATCTCCACCTGGAATTCGTGCCGCTTTCCGTCGCGGGTGAGGATGACCAGCTTCTCCTCCGGCAGCTTCGGCTGCGGCCCGGTCTGGGCCCGGAGCGGCAGGGCGGGAAACAGCCCGGCAAGGGCGAGAAGGGAACGGCGGCGCATGGACCCAACCATGCCATCGGGGGCGAGGCCGGCCAACAGGCCCCCCTCCCCTTCCCGATGCGCCTCGCCCATACTCCGCCCCATGTCGCAGGTCAGACTGGTCCGTACCGCCACGCTCGACATCGCCTGTGAGGAGGCCGGCCCGCCGGAAGGCCCTCCGGTGCTGCTGCTGCACGGCTTCCCCTATGCCCCGCGCGCCTTCGACGCGGTGGTGCCGATCCTGGCCGCGGCCGGGCGGCGCTGCATCCTGCCCTATCTGCGCGGCTATGGGCCGACGCGCTTCCTCGCCTCATCCACGCCCCGCTCCGGCCAGCAGGCGGCGCTCGGCAAGGATCTGCTCGACCTGCTGGACGCGCTGGCGATCCCGCGCGCGGTGCTGGCCGGCTATGACTGGGGCGGGCGGGCGGCCTGCGTCGTCGCTGCCCTCTGGCCGGAGCGCTGCGCCGGCCTCGTCTCCTGCACTGGCTACAACATCCAGGATATCGCTGCCTCGGCCCGCCCAGCTTCGGCGGAACAGGAGCACCGCCTCTGGTATCAATACTACTTCCATACCGAGCGCGGCCGCGCCGGGCTTGAGGTCAACCGGCGGGAGATCTGCCGCCTGCTCTGGCGTCTCTGGTCGCCGGACTGGGCCTTCGGCGAGGCCACCTTCCAAGCCAGCGCCGCTGCCTTCGACAATCCGGACTTCGTGGAGGTGGTGATCCACTCCTACCGCCACCGCTACGGCTATGCGCCCGGCGATCCGGCCCTGCAGGCCATAGAGGACCGGCTGGCGGCGCAACCGCGCATCGCCGTGCCGACCATCGCCCCGCATGGCGCCAGCGACGGCGTCACCCCGCTCAAAGGCTCCGCCGGCCATGCCCGGCATTTCTCAGGCTTCTATCAGAGGCGCGTCATCCCGTTCACCGGCCACAATGTCCCCCAGGAGGCGCCCGTGGAATTCGCCCGCGCGGTGCTGGACCTGCCGGCAGACTGACCGGCCGGCTCCGGCAGCCCCGTTACGGCGGCGGCCGCCACCCGCTGCACCTCGGCCCGCACCACGCCCTTGCGCGGCGGGTCGCGCAGGCTGGTGAACCAGTGCTCCGGCGGGTTCCGCCCGGCGGCGCGGTGCCAGGCCAAGCCGCGCAGCACCGCCTCGGCCGCCGGGGGCAGGCGCTCCGGGATCTCGAAGCCGTTCAACACACCCCAGACCCCGGCCCAGCAACGGGCGACGCTCCAGGGATTGTAGCCCCCTCCCCCCAGCACGATCAGCCGCGGGGCGAGCCCCATCAGCGCCCGCACCACCCCCCAATGCGCATTGTTGGACAGCGAGAGGCGGGAGAGCGGATCCTCCTCCAGCGCATCGGCGCCGCATTGCAGCATGATGGCCTGTGGCCGCAGGCACCGGACGATGGGCAGGATGGCCTGGTGCAGCAGCCAGAACATCTCGCTGTCGTTGAAGCCGGGCGGCACGGGCAGGTTGCGGGCATGGCCTCCGGCCCGGTCCTCCAGTGCGCCGGTGAAGGGCCAGCGCCTGGCCTCATGCACACTTAGCGTGAAGACGCGCGGGTCGTCGTGAAAGGCGTCCTGCACGCCGTCGCCATGATGCGCGTCGATATCGACGTAAAGGATGTTGTCCAGGCCGAGATCGAGCCAGGCCAGCAGCCCCAGCACCGCATCGTTGAGGTAGCAGAAGCCGCTTGCCCGGTCCGGCCGCCCGTGATGCGTGCCGCCACCCGGCACATGCACCACCCCACCCCGCGCGGTCAGCTGCGCCGCCAGGATGGTGCCGCCGGCGCCCGTGGCCGGGCGGGAGAAGATCTCTCGGTAGACCGGATTGCCATGCGCCCCGATATGGAAGCGCGCCCGGTCAGCAGGATCGGCGCGCTGCGTCGCCTCCGCCCGTTGCAATGCCGCGATATAGGCAGGGTCATGGAAGCGGGCGAGCTGCTCCGGCGTGGCGCGCGGGCTGTCCCGATAGGCGCCCGCCGGCAGCCAGCCCAGGGCGCGGATCAGGTCGAGCGTGGTGGAGACGCGCGGAATCGCCAGCGGGTGCTTCGGCCCGTAGCTGGAATGCCGGTAGATGTCCGAGCCGATCAGGACCGGCCGGCGCCCCTCGGCCCCTTCCGCCACCTGGCACCCGCCCTGCCGGAGGTCAGCCCTTCGGCACGGCGCCGGCAATAGCCAGGAAATCCGTGGCGACCAGGCTGGCGCCACCCACCAGCGCCCCGTCCACATTGGCCAACGCCAGGATCCCCGCGGCATTGCCGGGCTTCACCGAGCCGCCATAGAGGATCCGCGTCCCCCCGCCCGCCGCGCCAAAGCGCGCCTGCAGCCGGGCGCGGATGGCGCCATGGATGGCGGCGATCTCCGCCTCGGTCGGGGTACGGCCGGTGCCGATGGCCCAGACCGGCTCATAGGCCACCACTCCTCCGGCAGCGGCGAAGCCGTCCGGCAGGCTGCCATCGAGCTGGCGCGTGACCACCGCCTCGGCCTCGCCGGCCAGGCGCTGCGCCTCGCTTTCCCCGACGCAGACGATGGGGGTCAGGCCGGCGGCCAGCGCTGCCTCGGCCTTGGCGCGGACCAGGGCATCCGTCTCGCCATGGTCGGCCCGGCGCTCGGAATGGCCGAGGATGACATGGCTGGCCCCCGCATCCTTCAGCATAGGTGCGGAGACATCCCCGGTATGGGCGCCCTTGGCAGCGGGGTGGCAATCCTGTCCGCCCACCGCCACCCGCCCGCCGGCCAGCGCCCCCGCCACCTCGGCCAGCACGGTGAAGGGCGGGCAGACCAGCAGATCCGCACCCTGCGCCTCGGCGCCAGCGGCCACCTCCCGTGCCAGGGCCAGGGCATCGGCGCGCAGCCCATGCATCTTCCAGTTGCCGGCAATTAGCGGGCGAACTCCCGGGGTCATGGCGCGTGCTCCCTCTGTGTTCCGTTCCCGGTATCCGCCGCGCTGCGGTTTGGCAACTGGCCCCCGCTCCGCTATGGACCGGGCAGAACCGCCGCACGGTATGCGATGCTCACCGCCCTCCGCCGCCTCGCCTCCACCTGGATCGCCAAGGCACTCTTCCTCGTCCTGATCCTGTCCTTCGGGATCTGGGGCGTGGGCGACATGGTCCTGAATTTCGGCCGTGACTACGCCGTTGCCCGAGTGAATGGCCAGCCGATCGAGATGGAGGATGCCCAGAACGCGATCCGGCGGGAGATGCAGCGCCTGCAGCGCACCCTCGGCAGCCAGTTTGAGAACGACCCGCGCATCCGCCGCGCCATCGCCGAGCAGGCGCTGGACTCCCTGGTGATGGATCGCGTGCTGCGCGCCGAGACCGAGCGCATGCACATCGCCGTGCCGGATGAGGCGGTGCGCGAATTCATCTTCTCGATCCCCGGCTTCCAGGGGCCGGACAACAATTTCTCCCGCGCCATCTTCGAGAACTTCCTCCGATCCAACGGCCTCTCCGAGCCGCAATTCCTGGCGCTGGTCCGCGCCGACCTCGCGCGGCAGCAGATCTCGATGGCCATCCGCGCCGGCGCCAGCCCGCCCGAGGTCCTGGCCAAGCCCCTGCTGCAATGGCAGGAGGAGCAGCGCGCCGTCACCCTCGTCACCCTGCCGCTCGCGGCCGCGCCGGAGCCGGCGGCGCCGGACGAGGCCACGCTCCGCCGCTTCCATGAGAACAATCCTGATCGCTTCTCCTCTCCCGAATACCGCGAAGCCGCGGTGGCGGTGCTGACCGCGCAGCTCATCTCCCGCGAGGTGCAGATCACCGAGGAGGAGTTGCACAGCGCCTTCGACCAGCGCCGCGGCCAGTTCGAGACGCCGGAGAAGCGCGAGTTGCAACAGATCCTGGTGCAGGACGAGGCCAAGGCGAAGGAGATTGCGGAGCATTGGCGCAGCGGCGCCGGCTTCTCCGACATCGCCGCCGAGGCGCAGGCCGATGGCGGCTCGGCGGTCGAGCTTGGCCTGCTGGACCGCGCCGGCCTGCCAGTGGCGGAACTGGCCGAGGCTGCCTTCAACACCCCGGCCGGCGGCGTCACCGCCCCGGTGCGGAGCCCCTTCGGCTGGCACGTCCTGAAGGTGGTGAGGATCGAGCCCGGCCATGCCAGGAGTCTCGATGAGGTCCGGGAGACGCTGCGCAACGACCTGGCGCAGGAGAAGGCCGCCGACCTGGCCTTCGAGCGCGCCAACCAGGTGGAGGACGCGCTCGCCGGCGGCGCCACGCTGCAGGAGGTGGCGGAGCGCTACAATCTCGGCTTCAAAGTTGTGCGCACCGACGCCTCCGGCCATGGCCCGGACGGGCAGCCGGTCGAGCTGCCGGTGATTGAGGCCGCCCGCTCCGCCCTGCTGCAGGCCATCTTCACCGCCGAGCGCGGCGCCGCGCCCCGGCTGCAGGAAACCGAAGCCGGCTTCGTTGCCATCGATCTGCGCGATGTGATCCCGCCCGCACTCCGCCCCTTCGAGAGTGTCGAGCAGGAGGTCCGCGCCGCCTGGACCACCGATGCGAAGCGCCGGGCACAGGAGGAGCGCGCCGCCGCCCTGCTGGCCGCAACCCGCGGCGGCAAGCCGCTGGCCGAGGCGGCGAAGGAGGCCGGGCTCGGCTCCCGCGAGGTCGGCGGGCTGCAGCGCGATCAGCGGCAGAACGCGGCGGTGCCGCAGGAAATCCTGGCGCCGGTCTTCGAGCTGAAGCTGCAGGAGGCCACCATGGCGCCAACCCGCGACGGCTTCGCCGTGGCGCAATTGCTGGAAGTCACCCGTCCCGATCCGGATGCACAGCCGGACGCCCTGCGCAGCCTGCGCTCCCAGGTGGAGCAGGCCATGGCCCAGGATCTCGAGACGCAATGGCTCACCGCGCTGCGCGCCCGCAGCGATGTGCGCGTGAACCCGCGCCTGGTGGATAACCTCGTCCAACCCTAACCCCCAGGAGGACCAGATTCCGATGCCTTCTCCCGATTTCGCCAGCTTCGCCCAGGGCCTTGCCGCCGGTGCGGGCCAGGTGCTCTGGCGGGAGCGGGTGGCGGATCTGGAGACGCCGGTCGGCGCCTTCCTGAAGCTCGCTTCCGGGCGGCCGAACAGCTTCCTGCTGGAAAGCGTAGAAGGCGGCTCGGCCCGCGGCCGCTATTCCGCCATCGGCTTCGATCCGGACCTCATCTGGCGCTGCCGCGACGGAAGGGCGGAGGTGAACCGCCATGCCCTGGCCGCCCCGCACGCCTTCGTGGCGGAGGACGGGCACGCGCTCGATAGCCTGCGCCGCGCCATCGCCGCCACGCAATTGCCGCTGCCCGCCGGGCTGCCGCCCATCGCCACTGGCCTGTTCGGCTATCTCGGCTATGACATGGTGCGGCTGATGGAGCGGCTGCCGGTGACCAAGCCGGAGGTGCTCGGCATCCCGGATGCGGTGCTGATGCGCCCCACCATGGTCGCGGTCTTCGACCATGTGCGGGACAGCTTGACCCTCTGCACCGCCGTCTGGCCCGGCGAATCCGATCCTCAGGCCGCCTGGGACGCAGCCCAGGCAAGGCTGGACGAGGCCGAGGCGGCGCTGGACCGGCCGTTGCCGCGCCCCGCCGCGCCGGTCAGCCTGCCCCCGCCCCCGGCGCCGGAGAGCAATTTCACCGAAGCCGAATTCATCGCCGCCGTGGAGCGCGCCAAGGAATACATCCGGGCCGGCGACTGCTTCCAGGTGGTGCCGAGCCAGCGCTTCTCCATCCCCTTCGCCCTGCCGCCCTTCGCGCTCTACCGCGCGCTGCGGCGCATCAACCCGGCGCCCTTCCTGTTCTTCTTCGATTTCGGCGGCTTCGCCGCGGTCGGCGCCTCGCCCGAGATCCTGGTGCGGCTGCGCGACGGCACCGTGACCGTCCGGCCGCTCGCCGGCACCCGCCGTCGCGGCGCGACGCCGGAGGAAGACAAGGCGCTGGAAGCCGAGTTGCTGGCCGATCCGAAGGAGCGGGCGGAGCACTTGATGCTGCTCGACCTCGGCCGCAACGATGTGGGCCGCGTCGCCGAGATCGGCAGTGTGCGCGTCCCCTCGCAATTCCAGATCGAGCGCTACAGCCAGGTGATGCACATAGGCTCGGAGGTGCAGGGGCGGCTGCGTGCCGGCCTCTCCGCGCTGGATGCGCTGATGGGCGGCTTCCCCGCGGGCACGCTGACCGGCGCGCCGAAGGTCCGCGCCATGGAGATCATCGAGGAGCTGGAGCCCTCCCGCCGCGGCATCTATGCGGGCGGCTTCGGCTATTTCGGCGCCGATGGCGGCATGGACACCTGCATCGGGCTGCGCACCGCGCTGGTGAAGGACGGCGTGATGCATGTGCAGGCCGGTGCCGGCGTGGTGGCCGACAGTGACCCGAAGGCGGAATACGAGGAGACGCGGCAGAAGGCTCGCGCCTTGTTCCGCGCGGCCGAGGAAGCCGTGCGCTTCGCGGCGGGCCGGCGGGGCCATTAGGCCCTCGCCTGCCACGCAAGGGAGAGGGAGGGCGCGCCCTCCCTCCCGCTGCGGGTCACAGGTACCAGTGGCCGGTGGCTTCGTAATTCGCCAGCACCTGCGCGGCGATCGCGCCCCAGTCCACCGGCGCGTCCTGACCCGGGGCCGGGGCCTCGGCCGGCGCGGAGGCGGCGCCATGCACGGTGAAGCTCCCGCCGGTCCAGCCCGTGCCGAGCGCGCCGCTCCAGGCGCCGTTGTACTCGGCCTGCGAGACATAGAGGTTGCGGTCGGCCTCCGGGCTGCCGTTCCAGAGGTCATTGAGGAAGTCCACCGTGACCCTGTGCTCCCCCGGCCCCCAATCCCCGTGGAGGACCACGGTATCCTCCTGTCCGGAGCCACGCAGGGCGGAGGCCGTGAAGGTGCCGCCGACCTGCACCCCGTCCACGCTGACCGTGTATTGCGCGTCGCCCTGGTA
>CALGVL010000125.1 GCA_937930165.1 uncultured Acetobacteraceae bacterium | reverse complement strand
AGGTACTGGCGCGCGGCGGCGACAGCCTCGGCCTCGTTGCGCACCAGGATGTCTATGACGCCGTTCGGCGCCTGCACGCTGACTGGGCCGACCTCCTCCGGCCGATAGACGCCCAGCCCCCCGCCCTCGATCATGGCAGGGCCGCCCATGCCGATGCAGGCCGTCTCGTCCGCGATGATGACGTCGCAGCAGCCGAGCAGCGCTGCATTGCCGGCGAAGCAGCGGCCATGCACCACGCCGACCAGCGGAACCAGGCCGGAGAGCCGCGCGAAAGCGTGGAAGGTGGGGATGTCGAGCGAGGCGGAGGTGAGATGCGCCTTGTCGGTCTCGCCCGGCCGGCCGCCTCCGCCCTCCGCGAAAAGCACCAGCGGCCGGCGCAATTCCGCCGCCAAGCGGAAGATGCGGTCCTGCTTCTTGTGGCCCATCGTGCCCTGGGTGCCGGCCAGCACCGTGTAGTCATAGGCGGCGACGACGGTGGAGGCACGCTCCTCCCCGAACAGCGCCGCGTTCACCGTGCCGAAGCCGGCGACCACGCCATCCGCCGGGCTGATGCGTATCAGCTCCTCCATGGGACGGCGGCTGCGCTGTCCGGCCACCGCCAGCGCGCCGTATTCGACGAAGCTGCCGGGATCGAGGAGATCCTCGATATTCTCCCGTGCCGTCCGGCCGCCCTGGCGGTGGCGCTTCGCCACCGCCTCCGGCCGCGCCGCATCGAGCGTCAGCGCCTTGCGCGCCAGCAATTCGGCGAGGTCGGGACGGATGGCATCGGGGTCCGCTTCCTCCTGCCCCGTCGCTTCCGAAGCCTCGACCTCGCGCGGCTCGATGAAGAGGATGGGCTGGTCGGGGAACAGCACCTCACCGCGCGTCGCTGCGACCAGGCGGACGATGCCGCCCATGGGCGCCGGGACGCTGTGCTGCATCTTCATCGCCTCCAGCACCGCCACGGCCTGGCCGGGGCGCACCAGGTCGCCCTCCGCGACCTCCAGCGCCACCACCAGCCCCTGCATCGGCGCGGTCACGGGCAGCGTATCGGCCGGCCCTTCGGTCGGCGCCGCCGGGCCTTCCTCCCTCGCGGCAGCCTCCGCCCCGCCGAAGAAGCGGTCCGGCGCCAGCCGCGTGGAGGCGGCGACCAGGGCCGGGGCATGCGCATCGAGGAAACCCGTGGTCAGCCGGTTCGCCACGACATCGCTGTGATCGAGCAAGGCGGCGAGGAAGGGCAGGTTGGTCGCCACGCCCTCGATGCGGAATTCCGCCAACGCCCGCCGCGCCCGCGCCACCGCCTCCGCATAACCGCCCGCCGGTGCGTGCACGATCAGCTTGGCAAGCAGGGAGTCGAAATTCGGGCTGGTCCGGTAGCCGGCATAGCCGAAGCCGTCCACCCGGATGCCGGGGCCGGAGGGCGGCTCATAGACGCCGATGACGCCACCCGCCGGCAGGGCGCTGCCATCCGGCTGCATCCGCTCCATGTTGACGCGGAGCTGGATGGCGCAGCCGCGCGGCTGCGCGGCCTCCGGCAGTCCGATCTGGTCCAGCCGCGCGCCGCCGGCGAGGCGCAGCTGCGCCTGCACCAGATCCACGCCGAAGACAGCCTCAGTGACGGTGTGCTCCACCTGCAGGCGGGGATTGGCCTCGATGAAGACGAGGCGCTCGCCATGCCGGGTGTCGAGCAGGAATTCGAAGGTGCCGAGGCCGGCATAGCGCACCCGCTCCGCCATGCGCAGCGCCGCTTCCGCGATGCGGGCGCGCAGGGCATCGGTCAGGGAGGGACTGGGCGCCACCTCGACGAGCTTCTGGTGGCGGCGCTGGATCGTGCATTCGCGCTCGCCGAGATGCATGACATGGCCGCTGCCGTCACCGGCAACCTGCACCTCGATATGCCGGGCGTCGCGGATCAGTTCCTCGACATAGAGATCGTCGCGGCCGAAGGCGGTGCGGGCCTCGGCCCGGCAGCGCTCCCACACCTCCGCGAGTTCGGTGGCGGAGGCAGCCACGCGCATCCCCCTGCCGCCGCCGCCCGCCACCGCCTTCACCATCACGGCGCCGCCGGGACCAAGGGAGGCCAGGAAGTCCTGCGCCTCCGCAAGCCCGGTCGGGCCGGAGGTGCCGGCCGGCACCGGCACGCCGCAGCCGCGCGCCAGGGCCCGTGCCGCGGTCTTGTCGCCGAACAGCTCCAGCACCGCGGGCGGCGGGCCGACGAAGACCAGCCCCGCTTCCGCGCAGGCGCGGGCGAAGCCGGCATTCTCGCTGAGAAAGCCATAGCCCGGATGCACCGCGTCGCAGCCCGCCTCCCGCGCCACGGCAATGACCTGCGCGATGTCGAGATAGGCGGAAGGACCGCTGCCGCGCAGCGGACGCGCCTCGTCGGCCCGGCGGACATGCAGGGAACGGGCATCGTCCTCGGAGAAGATGGCGACCGTGCGCAGGCCGCATTCGGCGGCGGCGCGGGCGATGCGGATGGCGATCTCGCCACGATTGGCGATGAGCAGGCGCGAGAGGCGGGTCATGCGGGGATCCGGGGCGTGGCGGCGGCAGGCTGCGCCGCGAGGAGATGGCAGGCGGCCGAATGGCCATCGCCGCCCGCGGCCAGGGCCGGCGGTGCTGCAACCTTGCAGACCGGCATGGCGTGCGGGCAGCGCGGGTGGAAGCGGCAGCCGGCGGGCGGGTCGAGCGCGCTCGCCGCCTCGCCGAGGGCCGGGGCTTCCGGCAGTTTGTGGTCCGGGTCAGGCTGCGGCACGGCGGCCAGCAAGGCGCGTGTATAGGGATGCGCCGGCGTGGCGAAGACCTGTTCGGTCGGGCCGCTCTCCGCGACGCCCCCGAGATAGACCACGGCAACGCGGCTGCTGACATGCTCGACCAGCGCCAGGTCATGCGCGATCAGCAGGTAGGTCAGGCCGAATTCCCGCTGGATGTCGAGCAGCAGGTTCAGCACCTGCGCCCGGATCGAGACATCGAGGGCCGAGACCGGCTCGTCCAGCACCAGCAGGCGCGGGCGCAGGGCCAGGGCGCGGGCGATGGCGATGCGCTGCCGCTGGCCGCCGCTAAACTCGTGCGGATAGAGCCGGGCGGCGGTAGGCGGCAGGCCTACCACCTCCAGAATCTCCTCCACCCGCCGGCGCAGGGCGGCGCGGCCGGGGCGCTCATGCGCCAGGATCGGCTCGGCGATGATGCTGCCGATGCGCAGCCGTGGGTTCAGGGAGGCATAGGGATCCTGGAACACTGCCTGGACCTGGCGGCGATAGGCCCGCAGCCCGGCGCCGCGCAGGGCGGTGATGTCCTGGCCCTCGAAGGCGATGGTGCCCCCGGTCGGCCGTTCCAGCAGCAGCACCAATTTGGCGATGGTAGTCTTGCCGCAGCCGGATTCGCCGACCAGCGCCACTGTCTCGCCCGCGGGCACGGCCAGGGAGACATTCTCCACCGCGCGCACCAGGCCGCGCCGGCCGAGATCGTAATGCTTGGTCACGCCATCCAGGGTCAGCATCGCCCTATCCCTTCGCCGCCAGCCAGCAGGCGGCGCTGTGACCGGGGCCGACCGGCGCATCGGGCGGATACTCCTCGCAGGCCGGCATGCGGTGCGGACAGCGTGGCGCGAAGCGGCAGCCCTTCGGCAGGTCGAGCAGGTTCGGCGGCTGCCCCGGAATGGCCGCGAGCCGCTGGCCGCGCTGCCCGCCGAGCCGCGGCACCGCAGAGAGCAGCGCGCGGGTGTAGGGGTGCGCCGGGCGGCGATAGACCTCCCGCACCGGCCCCTGCTCCACGATGCGCCCGGCATACATCACCGCGATCCGGGCGCAGAGGCTGGCGGCTACGCCGAGGTCATGGGTGATGAGGATGATGCCGGCGCCGCTCTCCTCCTGGATGCGGCGGAGCAGGGCGATGATCTGCGCCTGGATGGTCACGTCCAGCGCCGTCGTCGGCTCGTCCGCCAGCCGCAGCCGGGGCG
>CALGVL010000124.1 GCA_937930165.1 uncultured Acetobacteraceae bacterium | reverse complement strand
CGGCCGACCTGGCCCTGGCCGAGCGCGTCCTGGCCGATGGCCGGCCCGCCGCCGCCCTCTCCCGCCCCGCCGGGGCGGAGGGGCTGGTGCTCCGGCTGGTCAATCCGGGCGGCCCGCTGCCGCTGGCCGATGCGCTGCCGCTCTTCGAGAGCCTGGACCTGCGCGCCATCCAGGAAGTGCCCTACTCCCTGACGCCGCGCGATGCGGTGCCGCTGGTGCTGCATGTCTTCACCCTGCGCCCCGGCGCGCCGGCGGAAGAAGCCCGCTTCCCGGCCCTGCTGGAGACCCTGGCGGCGCTGCTGGAGGGCCGGGCGGAGGCGGACGGCTTCAACCGCCTGGTGCTGCGTGCCGGCCTCACCTGGCGGGAGTGCTGGCTGCTGCGCATGATGTTCCGCTGGCTGAAGCAGGTGGGCTTCGGCTTCGCCCAGGCCAGCGTGGAGGCGGCGCTGGCCGAGCATCCCGATGCCGCGCGCAATCTGGTGGACCTCTTCCATGCGCGCTTCGACCCGGATTTCGCCGGCGACCGCGCGGCGCGGGAGGCGGAGCTGAACGCCGCCTGGGCCGTGCTGCTGGACGGGGTGGCGAACCCGGACGAGGACCGCATCCTGACCCGGCTGCGCCGCCTGCTGGATGCGGTGCTGCGCACCAATTACTACCAGGGGAAGGACTATCTCTCCTGCAAGATCGACAGCGCCGCGGCCGGCGAGATGCCGGCGCCCCGCCCCTGGCGCGAGATCTTCGTTCATTCCCCGCGCATGGAGGGTGTGCATCTGCGGGCCGGGCCGGTGGCGCGCGGCGGCATCCGCTGGTCCGACCGGCGGGAGGATTACCGCACGGAGATCCTCGGCCTGCTGAAGGCGCAGCGCGTCAAGAACGTCATCATCGTGCCGACCGGCGCCAAGGGCGGCTTCGTGCTGAAGCAGGCGCCACCGCCCTCCGAGCGCGAGGCGTTCCAGGCGGAAGGCATCGCCTGCTACCGCACCCTGGTGCGCGGCATGCTGGACATCACCGACAACCTCAGGGACGGGCGCGTGGTAGCGCCGGACCGGGTGGTGCGGCGCGATGGCGACGACCCCTATCTGGTCGTCGCCGCCGACAAGGGCACAGCGAAATTCAGCGACATCGCCAATGCGCTGGCCGAGGAATACGGCTTCTGGCTGGGCGATGCCTTCGCCTCCGGCGGTTCGGCCGGCTACGACCACAAGGCCATGGGCATTACCGCGCGCGGCGCCTGGGTGATGATCGCGCGGCATTTCGCCGAACTCGGCCGCGACATCTTCACCGAGCCCTTCACCTGCGCCGGCGTCGGCGACATGTCGGGCGACGTCTTCGGCAATGGGCTGCTGATCAGCCGCAAGACGAAGCTGGTCGCCGCCTTCGACCACCGGCACATCTTCCTGGATCCCGATCCCGATCCGGAAGTCTCCTATGCGGAGCGCAAGCGGCTGTTCGAGCTGCCGCGCTCCTCCTGGGCCGATTACGACCCGGCGAAGCTCTCCGCGGGCGGTGGCGTCTTCCCACGCACGCAGAAGAGCATCCCGCTCTCGCCGCAGGTTCGCTCGCTGCTCGGCATCGAGGCGGAGCACGCCGAGCCCGCCGAGGTGATCCGCGCCATCCTGAAGGCGCCGGTGGACCTGCTCTATTTCGGCGGCATCGGCACCTATGTGAAGGCCAGCACCGAAAGCCAGGCTGAGGCCGGCGACCGCGCCAATGATGCGGTCCGCGTAGATGGCGGCGAGGTCCGGGCGAAGGTCGTCGGGGAAGGCGCGAACCTCGCCGTCACCCAGGCAGGCCGCGTGGAATATGCGCAGACCGGCGGCCGCATCGACACCGACGCGCTGGACAATTCCGCCGGCGTGGACACCAGCGACCACGAGGTGAACATCAAGATCCTGCTCGCCGATGTGGAGCGCGCCGGGCTGCTGACCCGCATGCAGCGGGACGCGCTGCTGCGGGAGATGACGGAGGAGGTCGCGGCGCTGGTGCTGCGCGACAACGCCCAGCAAAGCCTCGCCGTCAGCCTGGAGGAACGCGCCGGGATCGAGGCCCTGCCCGCCCAGGCGGCGCTGATGACGCGGCTGGAGGCGGCCGGCGTGCTGGACCGCGCGGTGGCCGGCCTGCCGGATGCCGCGGCGATGCAGGCCCGCATCGCTACCGGCGAGGCGCTGACCCGCCCCGCCATCGCCGCCCTGCTGCCGCTGCTGAAGCTCTGGCTGACCGAGGCGATCGAGGCCAGCTCCCTGCCGGACGATCCTGTCTTCGAGCCGGTGCTGCTGTCCTACTTCCCGGCGCCACTGCGCGAGCGCTATCCGGAATTCATCGCCCGGCACCAGCTGCGGCGGGAGCTGGTGGCGACCGCCATCGCCAACAGCATCGCCAACCGCATCGGCTGCGCCGGCATGGCGCGGCTGACGGCGGAGGCCGATCCGGCGCTCGCCGCCCGCGCTGCCTGGCTGGCCGCCGAGGCCTTCGGCCTGGAAGCGGCCTGCGACGCGATCGACGCCGCCCCCGCCCCGGCCGCCGCTCGGCTGGAAGCCTTGCAGGCGCTGCGGCGGCTGCAGGAGGAGGCGGCGCACGGGCTGCTCTCCTCCGTCGATCCCAGCGGGTCGCTGGCTGAGGCGGTGGCGGCGCTGCGTCCCGGTGTCGCCGCCCTGGCCGCGACGGAAACCGCCGCCGCCGCCCAGGGTCCGGTCGCCACGAGTTGGACACAGGCCGGCCTGCCCGCCGGGCCGGCGGCGCTGGCCGCTGCCGCGCCGCGCCTCGCCGCCGCGCCAGCGATCGTCCGGCTGGCCGCGGCAACGGGCCATGCGCCGGAGGAGGCCGCCGCGGCCTGGGGCGCGGTCGGCGCCGCCTTCGGCCTGGATGCGCTGCGCCAGGCTGCCGCCGCCGCTCCCGCCCCCGGCCCCTTCGGGCCACGTGCCAAGGCGGCGCTGCTGGATGACCTGGCGGCGGTGCAGACGCGCCTGGCCACCGCACGGCTACGCGGGGAGCGGCCCGTCACCGCGCCCCAGGCCACGGCAGCGGCGCAGTTGGCGCGGGAGGCGGCGCTGGCCGGGGATCTCGCGGCGGTCAGCGTCGCGGCAAGGGCGCTGGCGGCGCTTGCGTGACGGTCCTGCCGGATGTGCCGGTCCCCGGCCTCCGCCTGCTGTTCCGCGGTACGGCGCTGGCCAGGGAACCGGCCTGACCGATCCCGCCGGGAACGCCGCCCCCTGTCCCGGCCCGCGGAGGCTGGCCCGGAGGGCCGGCAACCGCTAGACCAGCGGAATGACCCGCAAGGCCTGGGCCTGGGCGCTCTATGATTGGGCGAACAGCGCCTTCCCCACCGTCGTCTCCACCTTCGTCATCGCTGCCTATTTCACCAAGGGCATCGCCCCGGATCCCGCCACCGGCCAGGCGCAATGGGGCTGGATGCAGACCGCGGCAGGCATTGCGATCGCGGTGCTCTCGCCGGTCCTCGGCGCGGTGGCGGATGCAGGGGGCAGGCGGCGGCTGATGCTGGCGCTCTGCACCGCGGCGATGGTGCTGGCGACGGCCGGCATCTGGTTCGCCCGGCCCGATCCGGCTTACGCCCTCTGGGCGCTTGCCTGCGTCGGCATCGCCACCGTCGCCTTCGAACTGGGCACGGTCTTCTACAACGCCATGCTGCCGGGGCTGGCGCCGCCGGAGCGGATCGGCCGCCTCTCCGGCCTGGCCTGGGGGCTGGGCTATGCGGGCGGGCTGGCCTGCCTCGTGGTGGCGCTGGTGCTGCTGGTGCAGCCGGATCCATCGCCGCTCGGCCTCGATCGCGGCAGTGCCGAGCATGTGCGGGCGACGGCGCTGCTGACCGCGCTCTGGATCGCCGCTTTCGGCTGGCCGGTGCTGCTGGCGCTGCCGGATCCCGCCGGCCCGCGCCCCTCCTGGCGCGCCGCGGCCCGCGCCGGCCTGGCCGAGATCGCCGGGCTGCTGCGCTCCCTGCCCCGCCACCCCGCCCTGGCACGCTTCCTGATCGCGCGGCTGTTCTACACGGACGGGCTGAACACGCTCTTCGCCTTCGGCGCCATCTATGCCGCCGGCGTCTTCGGCATGGGCTTCGAGGAGATCCTGGTCTTCGGCATCGCCCTGAACGTCACCGCCGGGCTGGGCGCGGCGGGCTTCGGCCTGGTTGAGGATCGGATGGGCTCGCGGCGCACGGTGCTGGTGGCGCTCGGCGCGCTGATCCTCTGCGGCCTGGGGCTGCTGGTGGCGCAGGGCAAGACGGAATTCTGGGCGCTGGCCCTGGCCCTCGGGATCTTCATCGGCCCGGCGCAGGCGGCCAGCCGGACGCTGATGGCACGGCTCTCGCCGCCCGGCGAGGCGGCGGCGCATTTCGGCCTCTTCGCCCTTTCCGGCCGCGTCACCAGCTTCCTCGGCCCGGCGGTGCTGGCGGCGGCGACGCAGGCCACGGGCAGCCAGCGCGCCGGCATGGCGACGGTGCTTGTCTTCCTCGGCCTCGGCGCGGCCATCCTGGCCGGGGTCAGGGAAACCGGGGAATGACCACGCCCGAGGACGCCTCACCGGCCATTGGGGAAGGGGCGGCGGCGCAGGGGATCGCGCCGCTGCCGCCGGCGCCGGCGCCGGCGCCGCAGACCCTGGCGACCGGGCGAAGCTAGGCCAGCCCGTAGAGGTAGATGGGCAAGGGCTGGGTGTTGTCCTCCACGGCCTTCACGCCCGGCACCTGCTCGGCCAGCACGCGCAGCGCGCGCGCCACCGCCGCGTCGCGCACGAAGCCGTGGAACTGCACCACGCCGTCCTTCACCTCGACCAGGGTGGTGAAGGTGTCGGCCCAGGGCTGCTTGCGCATCGCCGCCAGCACGGCGCGGCGGATCCGCTCGTCCGAGAACTCGCCCTGCTCCGGCGGCGGCGCCACCAGCGCACGCAGCAGGTCGGCGCGGGAGACGATGCCGCGGAGCCGCCCGTCCTGCACCACCAGCACGCGGCGGATGCCCCGCTCCTCCATCAGATGGGCGATGCGGCAGGCGCTGGTGGCCTCCTCCACCGTCACCAGATCCTCGGTCATCACGTCGCATGCCGTCATGCCGTGGGTGCGGGCATAGCGGTCCGCCTGGGCAGCGGGGTCGCCGAAGAGGGTGCGGAGCCAGCCGGCCGGCCTGTCCTCCTCCCCGGCCAGGCGGCGGATCAGGTCGGCCTCGGTGACGATGCCGAGCAGCGTGCCGTCCCGCTCCAGCACCGGCACGGCGGAGATGCCGCGCTCGGCAAGCAGTCGGGCGACCGCGATCACCGGCGTCTCCGGCGGCACGGTCACCACATCCGGGGTCATCAGGTCGCGGGCGGTGAGGCTGGTCATCTGGCGCTTCCCTCCGAAGAAGCCGGCAGCAGCCTAGGGCCGCCCGCCGTGCCGAGCCTTGACGCAGCGCAAGCCCGCCGGGGTTGTCTGCGACCCCGCGGCGCCGATCCAGACCTCCGGGCCCGAGGACCTCCCGGCCATCGGGACCGTTCCGCTCTTTCCCGATCCGGTCGCGGTGGCTATGTGTCCTTGTCTGAAAAATCTCCGGGAGGATCACATGGCTGGATTGACGCGCCGCACCGCCCTCGCCCTGCCCCTGGGCGCCGCCGCCTCGCTGGCGGCCCCGTCCGTGCTGCGGGCCGCGGAAACCCAGATCGCCATCGCCACCGGCACGACCGGCGGCGTCTACTATCCGCTCGGCGGCGGCATGGCGAATCTGATGAGCCGCAACATCCCCGGCATGAGCGCGACGGTGGAGGTGACCGGCGGCTCGGTCGCCAACTGCCAGCTTCTCGGTGCCGGCCGGGTCGGCATGGTCATCACCCAGGTGGATGCCGCGGTGGATGCGGTGCATGGCCGGGACCGCTTCCGCGGCCGCCCGGTGCCGATCCGCGCCCTCGCGGTGCTCTACACCAACCGCATGCAGGTGGTGACCACCGAAGCCTCCGGCATCAAGACCATGGAGGACATGAAGGGCAAGCGCGTCTCCACCGGCGCCCCCGGCTCCGCCACCGAGGTCATGGCCTTCCGCCTGATCGAGGGTGCGGGACTGGACAGGGACAAGGACTTCCGCGCGCGGGAGCGGCTCTCTCCGGCCGAGAGCACCAACGCGATCAAGGACGGCAAGCTGGACGCCTACTTCTTTGTCTCCGGCGTGCCGACCAGCGCCGTAACCGATCTCGCGGCCAGCCCAGGCGTGCAGATCGTGCTGATCGACCACGCGCAATATGTGCCGAAGATCGTCGAGAAGTACGGCCCGGTCTATTTCCCGGAGGTGATCCCGGCCGGTACCTATCCGGGCCAGAAGACCGACAATCGCCAGATGTCGGTCGGCAACATCATTGGCGTGCGGGAGGATATGCCGTCCGAGCTGGCCACCAAGATCCTCGAAGTGATCTGGAACGGCCGCGCCGATCTGGCGCAAGTGCATGCGGAAGCCAGGAACTTCACCCTGGACAAGCAGAAGACCGCCGCCGCCGGCGTACCCTGGCATCCGGCCGCCGAAGCCTTCTGGAAGAAGCAGGGCGCGAACCTCGCCTGACGCCCTGACCTGACCGGCCGGATCCGCTCCGATGACGGATTCGGCCGGTTTCGCTTTGAAGGCCCGCCGGCCCGGAGTTTGCCGCGTTGAGCACTACGCACTCGCTTTCTCAGACCCATTCCCCCCTGCCTCCCGAGATCGCCCCCGGCGCCCTGGACGAGGCCACCGCCGCCCGAGTCGAGCAACTGATCGAGGAGGAGGAGGGTGCGCAGAACCGGTTCACCGGCCTCCTGCAATGGGTGGCGACGGCCGTGGCGCTGGCCATGGCGCTTTTCCACCTCTACGCGGCCTACAGCATCGTCCCGACCACGACGCTGCGCTTCGTGCATGTCGGCTTCGCCATGGTGCTGGGCTTCCTGCTCTTCCCGATGGCACGGCGCTTCCGGCACCGGCTGATGCCATGGGACCTGCTGCTGATCGCCGGCGGTCTCTATGTCACCTGGTATCTGATCGCCGGCGGGGACGATCTGCTGGACCGCTACGTCTTCCCCGAACCGCAGGACCTCGTCGTCGGCTGGATCCTGATCCTGCTGGTGCTGGAGGTGACGCGGCGGGCCACCGGCTGGGTGATGCCGCTGGTGGCCGGGCTGTTCATGCTCTACGGCTTCTTCGGCGAATACCTGCCGAAGCCCTGGCAGCACCAGGGCTATGACTCCGCCCGGCTGATCCCGCACCTGACCATCACGCTGGACGGCATCTTCGGCACGGCGGTGGATGTCTCGGCCAGCCTCATCATCCTGTTCACCATCTATGGCGCCATCCTGCAGGCCTCCGGCGCGGGCAAGTTCTTCGTGGATTTCAGCTTCGCCCTGACCGGCGGGCGGGCGACCAGCGCCGGGCGGACGGTGGTGCTCTCCTCCTTCCTGCTCGGCGGGCCTTCGGGCTCCGGCGTCGCCACCACCGTCACCCTCGGCACCGTCGCCTGGCCGATGATGAAGCGCGTCGGCTACCGGCCGGACGATGCGGGCGGGCTGCTGGCGGCGGGCGGGCTCGGCGCCATCATCTCGCCCCCGGTGCTCGGGGCCGCGGCCTTCCTGATCGCGGAATACCTGAAGATCGGCTATCTGGAAGTTCTGCGCATGGCGGCGGTGCCGACCGTGCTCTACTACGCCTCCCTGCTCTTCATGGTGGAGCTGGACCAGCGCCGCATCGGCGCCCAGGGCGGCGCGCAGGAGGTGGTGACGACCGAAGGCGCCTGGGCGCTGACGAAGAAGTACGGCTTCCACTTCTCCTCGCTGATCGCGATCGTCATCTTCATGGTGTGGGGCTATTCGCCCACCTATGCCGTGCTCTACGCCATGGGCGTGGCGGTGCTGCTCAGCTTCCTGCGCCTCGAGAACGCGCTCTGGCCGCGCAAGCTGATCGAGACGCTGGCCTCCGGCGCCGTGCAGGCGGTGGGCATCGCCGCCACCTGCGCCTGCGCCGGCATCATCGTGGGCATCATCACCCTGACCGGGCTCGGGCTGAAATTCTCCGAGATCGCCATCCAGGCGGCGGGCGGCAGCCTGGTCATCACCGCGCTCTACACCGCGCTGATCGTCTGGATCGTCGGCCTCGCCGTGCCGGTGACGGCGAGCTACATCATCTGCGCCGTGGTGGCGGCGCCGGCGCTGATCAAGCTCGGCGTGCCGGACTACGCCGCGCATATGTTCGTCTTCTACTACGCGGTGCTGTCGGAGGTCTCGCCGCCGACCGCGCTCAGCCCCTTCGCCGCCGCGGCGATCACCGGCGCGGGGCCGTACCGGACGACGCTCCAGGCCTGGAAATACACCCTGCCGGCCTTCGTCCTGCCCTTCGTCTTCGTCACCGATCCGGACGGCGTCGGGCTGCTGCTGGCCATGAAGCCCGGCATGACCTGGGTGGATGTGCTGTGGCAGATCCTGCTGGCCGCCGGCGGGCTGGCGGCGCTGGCCGCCGCCTGCCAGGGCCATGCACGGCGGACGCTGGCGCTGTGGGAGCGGGTGGGGCTCATCCTCGCCGGCCTGCTGATGATCTTCCCGGCGCTGGTGGAGGCGGCGTTCGGCGATGCCATCCCGGCGCCGCACTGGATCGGCCTGGCGCTTGGCCTGGTGCTGCTGGGGCTGCAATGGCGCGGGACGACGGTGGCCGCCCCGGCACGCTGAGTGCCCCGAAAGGCCGGCTCGCCTCCTCGCGAGGCCGGTGATAGCCTCGGGCCATGCGCATCCGCTTCGCATGGCCCGTTCTTTTCCTGCTGCTCGGCGGCTGCGGCGACACGCCCTGGGCCGGGCTGCCGCACAGCCTGCGGCAGCAGGGCGAGGCGCTGTGGTCCCGGATCCCGGATGCAGACCCCGCCCAGTACCCGCTGGCCGCGGGGGAGGAGCCGGAACCCGAGGGGCGCTCCCTGCGCCTCCGCCTCGGCAGCCGCACCCTCCATGCCTCGCTGCTGCAGGAAGCCGGGGAGCGGCGGCTCTGGCGCACCGCGACCGGGCTCGCCATCGCCACGGACGGTGCCCGGGTGGTCGCGACCTCCGGCCTGCGGGAGGTACTGGCGGCGACCCGCTTCGAGGAGCCGGACCCGCTGCTGAACCCCGCCGCCCTGCTCGACCGTCCGGCCGAGGCGCGCCGGCTGGTGGATCTGATGGATGCGGACCGCGAGCCGGAGGGGATGCGCTTCGGCATCCCCGTCCGGTGCCGCCTGCAGGCGCAGCGGCTGCCGCCGGATGCGGCGCTGCTGCTGATCGAGGAACGCTGCCGCGCCAAGGGGGCTGGCAGCTTCACCAACCGCTTCTGGGCGGAGGCGGAGAGCGGCGCCGTCCTCCGCGCCGAGCAGTGGGTGGGTCCGGGCGTGCCGAGCCTGGTCCTGGAATTCCTCAGTCCCGCCAGCTGATCCCGGCGCGACGCACCAGCCGCGCCACATAGGCCAGCCAGACCAGTTGCAGCGCGAGGGCGGGCAGCACCACCAGCGGCTTGGCCCAGGGGCTGAGGTGCAGGAACAGCACCACCAGCCCCGCATGGAACAGGGCGAAGCCCCAATGCACCGCCGCCACCGCGCGCACCGGCATGCCGGCACGGGCGGCCATCTGGTAGAGGTGGGTGCGGTGCGCCACCCCCACCCGGTCGCCCATCCAGGCGCGGCGCAGCAGGGTGAAGCCGGCATCGAAGAGCAGGCCGAAGAGCAGCAGCGGAACGATCAGGAAGCTGACCTGTTCGGTGTCGAAGCGGGCGGCGGCGACAGCCAGCACCGCCAGGGTGAAGCCGGCGAATTGGCTGCCGACATCGCCCATGAAGATTCGCGCCGGGTGCAGGTTGAAGGGCAGGAAGCCGGCGAAGCCCGCGGCCAGGAACAGCGCGGCGGCGTAGACGAACCAACCCTCCTGCACCGCGGCGATGGCGGCCAGGGCGGCGCAGGCGATCAGCAGCGTGCCACCCACGAGGCCATCCAGCCCGTCCATGAAATTCACCGCATTGGTGCAGGCGACGATCCAGAACAGCGTCAGCGGCGGGCCGAGCAGGCCGAGCTCGGTCACACCGATCCAGGGCAGGGCAAGATGCGTCAGGGTAAGGCCGCTGCCCATCGCGACCAGCGCCGCAACGATCTGCGTCAGCAGGCGCAGCCGGGCGGAGACGTCCAGTATGTCATCCACAAGCGCGATGCCGGCGATGGCGAGGGCGGCGAGGATGACGCCGAGGAATTGCCGCTCCGCGATGCGGGCATAATCCGCGACCTGGTAGAGCACCAGCATCCCGGCGACGAAGGCGAGCACCACGCCGACCCCACCGCCCCGCGGCGTCGGCCGCACATGCGCACTGCGGCCGTTCGGATGGTCGAGAATGGGAAAGGCGATCATCGCCCGGACCGCCGTCGCCGAGAGCAAGGCGAGGCCAAATGCGAAAACCAGATGCTGGATCAGAGCGGCAGACGTCATGCGCCCGGGTGTGTGACGGAAGCCCCGGCCGGCGGCAAGCGCCGGCCTGCCTGACAGGCCAATTCACGGCGCCGAACTATCCGGCCCTTCGCTGACCTGACATCCGACTGGCTGTGTTCGATTCCCGGATGGTTCCGGCCTTGGGGGACCATGGCATCGGTATAGCCCGGCACTCAGGTGGCAGGGCGCCTCACCAGAGCGAGGCCGATGCCAAGCGCCATCATCGCGGCACCCGATGCCTCCCGAAGGCGGCGGATCAGCGCGGGGCGGGCAGCCGCGCCTTCCCGGATGCCGCTCGCCGCCAAGGCGACCACGATGTCGGCGAAGGTGTTGAGCACAACCGACACGAAGCCAAGCACCACGAATTGCAGGGCCACCTGACCCTCCGGATCCACGAATTGCGGAACGAAGGCAAGGAAGAAGGCTGCCGTCTTCGGGTTCAGCGCCTCGACCAGCACGCCTTCACGAAACGCCCGCCGCGGCCCGACCGGTGATGCCGCGGATCCACCATCCAAACCTGTCGCTGCGTCCCGGCGGATGGACTGGAAAGTGCGCAGGCCGATCCAGACCAGATAGACGGCACCGATCAGTTTCAGCGCGGTGAACAGTTCGGCGCTTGCAAGCACGATGGCCGAAACGCCCAGGCCGCCCGCGAGAACGTGGACCATGCCGCCCAAGCCGGTGCCGAGGCTGGAAGCCACGCCCTCCGCACGACCGCCAGCGAGCGAGCGTGCGGCGACGTAAAAAATGCCCGGACCGGGCGTGACAGCGAGCACCAGGGCCGTGGCGAAGTACAGGGCGAGTTGGGTCAGGTCCGGCATGGCGATGCGCCTCTACCGGATCACAGGCCCAGCGCCCAGATGGAAGAGGCCAGTGACACGGCTCATTTCTTCATCGCAGGAAGCCCATGAAGCCGCGCTGCAGCGCATCCATCCGCCCGTCCCGCGTCACCTCCCAGAGCGGGTTGTCCACCACCAGGCGCTGGCCGCCGTCGCGCACCACCGGGCGGATCACCGCGCTGGCGCGTGCGCTGGTTTCCGGCCCGAGCAATTGCAACGGGATGCGGATATAGATGCCCTTGTCGAAACTGCCTTCGCCGAAGCGGCTGAAGGGAACATCGGTGAAGGTGGCGAAGCCGCCCACCTCGATGCCGCTGTCGAAGCGCCGGCCGATCTCCACCGTGCCGCCCCAGTCCCCCGCGAGATACCTCCCGCCGCGCAGCACGGCGTAGAGATTCCAGACCGGCAGGTCGGCATAGAGCGAAAGATGCCCGGTCGCGACCGAATAGCCGAGGGTGGAGAAACGCTGCCGGTATTCCCGCTGCGCCACCCAGTTCAGGTCGAGGCCGATCGCATAGGGCCGGTCCACCGGCCGCCACAGCAGCTCGGTCGAAACGCCGGCGAACATCGGCTCCAGCAGCCCGGCGGTGACGCGGGCGAACCAGTCCGGGGCCGGGGTCCAGATCCGCTCGACATAGAGGGCGGGGATGGAGGTCTTGCCCTCCCGCGCATAGCGGGCGAGGTCGCTGCGCACATGCGGCAATTGGCTGTCGCTGGGCAGGCCCTCGCCGAGATTGCCCGCCACCGCCTGCGCCAGGCTGCCGGCCAGGGCGAAGCCGCCGCCGAGGCCCAGCCGCCCCCCCACCGCCACCCCCGCCTGCCAGCGCACCCCCGTCTTGGGATCGCCGAGTTGCAGGGCCAGGCGCGGCTCGATGCCCCAGGAGAGGGAGGGGTTGGGCGCGGTGCCCTCGGCGGGCAGCAAGGTGGCGCTGGCCAGCACCTCCTCGGCGCTGCCGCGGTGGGCGGCGGCCATCTCCATGGCCTCGCGCAGCAGAACGAGGCGCGCCACGGTCACGCCCTGGCGGCGCCATTCCACGCGCAGGCGCTCGACCCCAGGCGGCAGGAAAGGCTGCGCCGCCCGCGCCACCCGGCCGGCCACCTGCGGCAGCGTCGCATAGCGGCCGCCCTCCACCGCGATCCGTGCCTCGTCGCCCTCGATCCCGAAGCCGGAGGGGCGGAAGCCGGCTTGGCGCAGAGCCTCCGCCAGCCCCGCCGGATCGGCCGCCGCCGGGCGCGGCGCCATGGCGGGCGGCGCCGGACGGGGGAATTCCGGCGGCCGCGCCGGGTCCATGCGCAGCGAGAGCCGCATCAGCAGGTCGGTGCCATGGACGAAATGCACCCCCGCATCCAGCCAGGGATTCGGCTGCCATTGCAGGCCGAAATTGAGCCGCGAGGCGGCCTTCCCCCGCAGGCCGGTCAGGATGCGGGGATAGCCGCCGCGCTCGTCGCGCAGCGCATCCCCGGACCATTCCAGCTTGGCCCGCAGCCCCTCGACCTCGCCGAAGGGGGTGGGGAGGGGTGGGACGCTCCATTCCACTCCGCCGAAGACCGCAGCCTTCCGCCCGCGGAACAGGCTATCGAGGCGCGGCGTCCCGCCCTCTCCCACATGGCGCGGCCGGGTCCGGGCGCCATCCCAGGCCAGGCCGAGCGGATTGGCCAGATCGCCCCCGGTGCCGAGCCGCCCCCAGCCCAGCCCCAGCGAGACGTCGAAATCCCGGAACCGCTTGGAGGCGACCAGATACTCGCCGCCATAAAGCCCGGTGCCGATCACATCCTGCAGCCCGATGGCAAGGGCGGGCCGCCACTCCCCCTCCTCCCAGAGCCGCAGCTTCAGGTCGAAGGCGCGGTCATGGCTGGTGCCATGGCCCTGGGTGGCGTTCAGCCGGTCGGTCAGGCGGAAGGTGGCTTCCAGGAAGGGCAGGGCAGTGAAGGAGAGAAACCAGAATTGCCGCTGCCGCCGCCAGGCGGTGCCGGCCTCCAGCGTGCCGTCCGGGCGGAAGCGGGCATTGCGCATCTCGATCAGCCCGACGCCGCCGAAATCGCTGCCGGTCGCCGGCACTTCCTCGGCCCGCGCTGCACCGGCGAGGAGGGAGGCGGCCAGGGCCAGGGAGAGGATGCAACCCGCCCCGGGGCGCTGCCGGCGGATCCGCCAGGGTGCCGGGGAGGACGGCGGTCGCGGACGGGCACCCGTGGTCATCGCGCAGCATCAGTCACCGCGGCATGTTAACGAAATCGCGAACTGCCTCAATGCCGGGTTGGCGGAAGATGCCTTGGCGAAAGGATGTGCCGCCCGGCGCGCCGAGCGCACCAGGAACATCGCCGGTACCCCATCGTTGGATGGGGCCGCATCTCGACAGGAGCACGGGTGAGCACGGGCCTCATTGCATTGCTGGACGACGTGGCGGGCCTGGCCAAGCTGGCCGCCGCCTCCCTCGACGACGTGGCGGCGCATGCCTCGAAGGCCGGCGCCAAGGCGTTCGGGGTGGTGATCGACGATGCCGCGGTCACGCCGCGCTATGTCGTGGGCTTCACCGCCGACCGCGAGCTGCCGATGGTCGCCCGCATCGCCGCCGGGTCGGTGCGGAACAAGCTCCTCTACCTGCTGCCCCTGGCGCTGCTGCTCAGTGCGCTGGCGCCCTGGGCGATCACGCCGCTGCTCATGCTCGGCGGCGCCTTCCTCTGCTATGAGGGGACGGAGAAGGTGTTCGAGGCCCTCTGGCCCCACAAGGCGCATGGGCATGAGGCGAAGGTCGCCACCGGGAGCGCCCTGCCCGTCAGCGCCCGCGACCTGGAGGACCGGAAGGTCGGCAGCGCCATCCAGACCGACCTGATCCTCTCGGCCGAGATCATGGCGATCGCCCTCTCGGCCGTTCCCGGGGATTCCTTCTGGATGCAGGCGGTGGTGCTTGCCACGGTGGGCCTCGGCATCACCGCCCTGGTCTATGGCGGGGTGGCCCTGGTCGTGAAGGCGGATGATGTGGGCGTGGCGCTGGCCCAGGCCGAGCGCCCGGTCTCCGGCCTGTTCGGAGAGCCGCCGGCGGGGGCGCCCCCTTCTGCGGCGGATCGCCTGCTGCGGCCTGTGACCCGGGCCATCGGGCGCGGGCTGGTCCGCGGCATGCCGGTCTTCCTCCGGATCCTCGGCGTGGTCGGGACCGCCGCGATGATCTGGGTGGGCGGCGGCATCATCCTGCATGGACTGGAGCAATACGGGCCGGCGGCGCTCGGCCACGCCGTGCATGGGGCGGCGGCGGCCGCCGGCCGGGCCCTCCCCGCCATCGCCGGCGCCATCGAATGGATCGCCACCGCGACGATCTCGGGAATCCTCGGCCTCCTGGTCGGGGCCGTGCTGATTCCCTTCGTGGAGCATGCCGCCGCGCCGGCCCTGAGCCGGGCGCGACGCTTCCTCGGAAGCAAGCCTGCCCGGCGCGCGCCATAGTTTTCGGTGGACCGGCGGGATTGCCACCACGGCCCGCAGCCACCGGAGCGGGACGCGCACAAGCGCGCGATTGCCGGCAATCCGCCCAGCAATGCGATCATGGATGGCAGTACAGATTGTGGTGCATCTGCATCGAAGGCATTGGCGCCATGTCCCGCAAGCTCACGGCCGAATTCCTCGGCACGCTATGGCTGGTCCTGGGTGGCTGCGGCGCGGCCGTGCTGGCCGCCAAATTCCCGGAGGTCGGGATCGGCCTCCTCGGCGTCGCCCTGGCCTTCGGCCTGACCGTCCTGACCATGGCCTATGCGGTCGGCCATATCTCGGGCGCCCATCTCAACCCGGCCGTCACGCTCGGCATCGTTGCCGCCGGACGGATGCGCGGGATGGAGGCCGGCGGCTATATCGTGGCCCAGTTGCTGGGCGGCATCGCCGGCGCATTCGTGCTGTATGTCATCGCCTCAGGCCAGGCCGGCTTCTCGGTGTCGGCCGGCTTCGCGGCCAATGGCTATGGCGAACACTCGCCCGGCGGATACTCCCTGGCCGCCTGCTTCGTGTCCGAATTCGTGATGACCTTCTTCTTCCTGCTGGTCATCCTCGGGACCACCACCAGGCGCGCCCCGCCCGGCTTCGCGCCGCTTGCCATCGGCCTGTGCCTGACGCTGATCCACCTGGTCAGCATCCCGGTCACCAATACCAGCGTGAACCCGGCACGCAGCACCGGCCCGGCGCTGTTCGTCGGCGGCTGGGCGCTGGCGCAGCTCTGGCTGTTCTGGATCGCGCCGATCGCCGGCGCGGTTGCCGCCGGGCTGCTGCATTCCTGGCTCGGTGCCCAGGACGAGGTGGCCGTCCGCAAGGAAGCCGAGCGCGCCGCCGCGGCCGAGACGGGCGAGCCGCTGGCCCCGGCGACGGCCCGCCCGCCACGCTGAGCGGCCCGCCGGATCCCAGCAGCGTCACCCTTCGCCGCCGGGCGGCAAGCTGCCCGCCTGGCGGCGCATCCGGCTTGCATCGCATCGCGGGTATTGCAACCCGTGATGGAACGTGGCGTAAAGCCGCGATGCTGTATTCTGTCTTTCTTATCCTGCTGCAGTGTCTCGGCGCATTGCTTGCCTGGGCGCTCATTGCGCGCCGCGGCGTCACAGGCGCGACCCTGGCTGAGGCTGCCGCCGTCTGGCTGCTGCCCCTGCTTGCCGCCGGGATCTGCGGCCTGTCCGCCGACGACCTGGTCCGCATCGCGTCCTGCGGCGTGGTCTTCAACCTCGTGAATTGGGTCTGGCAGAGCGCGCTGCGCCGCTCCGGCTGACGCCGCGGCGGGCGGGCATGCGCCGCCGCGCCGGGATCATCCCAGGATGCCGCGCAGCCGGCGCATCCCCGCCGCCGCCTCCGCCGCCATGCGCTGCACGACCGTGCCGGCCGGCTCCACCGCGCCGATCAGCCCGACGCATTGCCCGGCCCAGACGAAGCTGTCCGCAAGGTCGCCGTCATCCGTACCGCGGGCATTCACCTCGCCGCGCACCAGGGCGATGATCTCCTCCTTCGGCGCGCCCGCCTGCTCCGCGGCCAGGATCCGCTGCACATAGGGGCTGTCCAGCACGCGGCCGGGAATGCCGAGGCTGCGCTTGATGAGCCTGGTGTCCTGCGGCGCCGCGGCGGCCAGGGCCTGCTTGTAGGCGTCATGCGCATGCGCTTCCCGCGTGGCGACGAAGCGGGTGCCCATCTCCACGCCCTCGGCGCCCAGGGCCAGGGCGGCCAGCAATCCCTGCCCGGTGGCGATGCCGCCGGAGGCCAGCACCGGGATCTTCACTGCCGCGACGACGCGCGGGACCATCACCATGGTCGTCTCGTCGGTGCGGCCGATATGGCCGCCACCCTCATAGCCCACGGTCGCCACCATATCGGCGCCGGCAGCCTCGGCCTTGCGCGCCAGTTCCGGGCCGGCGGTCAACACCAGGGTCTTCGCGCCCACTTCCTGGCAGCGGCGGATATAGGGGGCGGGGTTGCCGGCGGTCAGCGCGACGACGCGCACGCCTTCCTCCAGCGCCGCCTCCAGCAGCGGCATCAGGTCAAAGCGGCCGATGGGGAAGTTCACGCCGAAGGGCCGGTCCGTCATCGCCCGGCAGCGGCGGATCTCCGCGCGCAGCCGCTCCGGCGTATCCAGGCCGACCGTGCTGATCTGGCCGAGGCCGCCGGCATTGGAGACGGCGGCGGCCAGTTCCGCGAAGGCGACGCGGGCCAGCCCGCCCTGCACGATCGGATAGCGGATGCCGAGCAGCTGCGTGACGCGCGTCTCGATGGCCGGCGGGGCGGCCGGCAGGAAGGTATCGGGCATGGGCCTATTAGAACCACATGCCCGTCTCCGCATAGTGCCGCGTCACCCCGGCGGCGAGCGCGTCCCAGTCCACGCCCACCGAAGGTGCCACATTGGTGCCCCCCTCGCCCGGCACATGCCAGGAGCCGGTCGCTTCGTAGATCGCCGTCGCCTGGGCGGCGAGGGCATTCCAGTCGGTACCCGCGGACGGAGGCGGCGGCGATGCCGCGACAGTGGCGTGGATGGTGAGCCGCTGGTCGGGCAGATGCGCATCGCCTGCCGCCGCGTCGATGGAATGCAGGACGACGGTGAGGCTGTGCTCGCCCGCGATGGAGGTGTCGAGGTCGAAGGTGAGATTCCGCGCGCGCTCGCCAGGGCCGATCGAGGGCACCGTGGTCGAGCCCTCGGCCTGCAGCGCGGCATCCCCTCCCGTCACCTGGAGATCGCCGGAGAGGGCCTCCGCCCCCGCCGCCGCGAGATTGGCGGCATCCACCGTGATGGCGCCGGTATCGGCGCCCTGCGCGAGGGTGCCGAGATCGATGCTCCAGTCATTGCCCGCCTGGGTGTAGCTCGCGCCCTCGATGTGGAAGCCCGGGATGGCGCTCGGCGGGAAGTAGAGATGGCCGGTGCCGTAGACGCCGAAGCGCGGGTTTGCGCCGGTGAAGTTGAAGTAGTCCGCATAGGGATGCTGCGTGATGTCGCCCTGCACCGAGGCGAGGTCCACATTGTGGTCACCGAGCAGCAGCACGCCGCCCCAGCCGCCGCCCTGGTCCAGCGTCAGCTCGCCGAGATCGGCCGAATGGCTGCGCCCATACGGGTCCTGCGCACTCGCCGCGCGGTCGACCTGAAGGGTCGAGGTCGAATCCAGGTAAGTCCGGTCCGCATCCAGGATGGCGTTGTCCAGGGCCAGGATGCGGTCATGCAGTTCGACGCTGCCGATCCGGTAGCGTTCCGTGCCCGTGCCCGTGAGGGCGACCGGCACCCAGTCGGGCGCCATGAGCAGGCGCGCCGCCTCGCCGCCGCCGCTCGGCATCCCGCCATTAACGAGATTCCAGCCGGTCTGCGGATTGTGCTCCGCATCCGGGAGCGGACCATAGGCGAAGACCACCGTGTCGCCGGCGCCGGGCGCCCGCGTCGCCACCTGAGTGCCGGTCAGTTCGTAATTGTAGAAGGGCTGGTACTGGCCGGGCCCGTCATAGATGGCGAAGGTCCAATTCGCCGGATCATTCCAGTCGCCGCCGTAACCGCGCCAGGTGAATACGTTCTCGCTCAAATGACTCTCCCTTCCGCGGCCGGGCCGCATGCACGCCTGCGATCCTGGCCCCGGGGCCCAGCCTGGCTTTGACCATGATCACATCAGGGGGCGCTCCGATACCCGCGCGAGGTCACCTCTTCGCGCGCGGGGCCGGGCCGCGGCGCCTAGTCCAGCCTGGTGCCGGAGAGCTGCGCCGCCTCGGCCCATCGCGCGACCTCGGCGGCCAGGAAGGCACGGAGCCGCACCGGTGCCATGGGCGGTTGCGGCAGGGCGCCGATCCGCGCCACCCACGCCCGTCCCTCCTCGGTGGCGAGGGCGGTGCGCAGGGCGGTTGCCATCGCCTCAACGATCTCTGCCGGCGTGCCGGCGGGGGCGAGGAGGGAGTGCCAGGCGGTAACCTCGAAATCCGGCAGGGGCACGGCCTCCTCGATGGTGGGCAGGTCCGGCCAGTCGGGATGGCGCTCCGCCGAGGAGATGGCGAGGGCGCGCACCTCGCCGCCGCGCATCCGCCCGGCGAGGGTGGGCAGCCCCTCCAGCAGGGCCTGCACGCGGCCGTCGGCCAGCGCCGCCACCGCCGAGGCGGCGCCGGGACAGGGCAGGTGCAGGCCCGGCGCCCCGATGGCGCGCAGGAACAGCGCCATGGCGAGATGCGGGATGGTGCCGGTCCCGGCCGAGCCATAGGTGACGCCGCCCGGGCTGGAGCGCGCCATCACCGCGAATTCGGCCGCGCTCCGCACCGCTGCCGCCGGGTTCACCGCCAGCACCTTCGGCACCGCGCCGAGCAGGGCGACGGGCGCGAAGTCCTGCAGCAGGTCGAAGCCCGGATGACGGTAGAGCGTCTGGTTGACCGCCGCGGCGCTGGCGGCGACGACCAGGGTGCGCCCGTCCGGCGCGGCACGCGCCACCATCGCCATCCCGGGATTGCCGCCGGTGCCGGGGTGGTTCTCCACCAGGAAGGGCTGGGCGAAGGCCCGGCCCAGCACCGCGGCGGCGAAACGGCCAAGCCGGTCATTGGCGCCGCCGGGGGCGAAGCAGGAGACGATCCGCACCGGCCCGCCCGGCCAGCGCTGTGCCCGCACCGCCGGGGCGGCCAGCAGCGCGGCGCCGCCCAGGAGGAAGGCGCGGCGGTCAGGCATGGGCATGGTTCCGGATCATGTCGCGGGCGATGAGCAATTGCTGGATCTGGCTCGCCCCCTCGAAGATGCGGAAGAGGCGGACATCGCGATACAGCCGCTCCACCGGCGTGCCGCGCATGTAGCCAGCGCCGCCATGGATCTGCACGGCGCGGTCGGCGACGCGGCTCACCATCTCGCTGGCGAAGAGCTTGCAGCAGGCGATATCGGCGACGAGCGGGCCCTGCGCCTCCCCGGCGCGGTCGAAGGCGCGGGCGGTCTCCAGCACCATGCTGCGCGCCGCCAGCAGCTCCGCCCGGCTGTCGGCCAGCATGGCCTGCACGAGCTGGAATTCGGCGAGCGGCCGGCCGAACTGCTTCCGGTGCATGGCGTAGGAGAGCGATTCCTCGATCAGCCGCTGCGCCTGGCCGACGCAGGTGACGGCGACATGCAGCCGGGCATGGTTGATGCCGCGCATCGCGGCCTTGAAGCCGCCGCCCTCCCGCCCGCCGATCAGGTTCGCCGCCGGCACGCGCACGCCATCGAAGAACACCTCGCTGGTCGCGCTGCCGTCCTGGCCCATCTTGCGGTCGGCGGGGCCGCAGCGCAGGCCGGGCGTGCCGGCGGGCACGATGAAGGCGCTGATGCCGGCGGCGTCGCGGCTCGCCGGATCGGTGCGCGCCATCACGATATAGACCTGCGCCTGCCGCGCATTGGTGATGTAGCGCTTCACGCCATTGATCACATAATCCTCGCCGTCGCGCTCCGCCCTGGTGCGAAGGCCGCCGGCGTCGGAGCCATGCTCGGGCTCGGTCAGGCAGAAGGCGGCGGTGACCTCGCCGCTGGCCATGCGCGGCAGCCATTCGCGCCGCTGCGCCTCCGTCCCGTTGTAGAGGATGGGCTGGCTGCCGAGGCCGATGGTGGTGGAGAAGCGCGCGCGATAGACGGCGGAGGCGCGCGTCACCTCCAGCATCACCCGCACCTGCTGCTCCATGGAAAGGCCGAGCCCGCCATAGGCGGCGGGGATGGAGATGCCGAACAATCCGGCATCGCGCAGGCGCTGCGTCAGATCCTCCGGCAGCGTCTCCTCGCCCTCCAGGCGCGGTTCGGCCGGGATCAGGCGTTCCGCGACCAGGCGGTGGATGCTGTCCAGATAGGCGGCGAAATCATCCGCATCCGGGCCTGCTTCTCCTGGGGAGACAGTCATCCGCCGATCCTCGCTGATGCCCCGCGGGCAGGATCGGAGCCCTGCGGCGTCCGGGTCAACCCCATCCCAACAACCACTGCGTGTCCATGACGAGGTTGCGCAGCGACAGCAGCAGGATCACGACGGCGACGACGACCATCATCGGCCGGTCCGGCAGGTGCTTCGTGACCAGCGCCGCGAAGGGCGCCGCCAGCACGCCGCCCAGCACCAGGCCAAGGATCACCGGCCAGAGATCCAGCCCGATGGTGGCGAGGAAGGTGGCGGAGATGCAAAGGGTGACGAAGAATTCCGCCGCATTGGCGGAGCCGATGGCGAAGCGCGGCTGGTGTCCCCCGCCGATCAGGCTGGAGCTGACCAGCGCCCCCCAGCCGCCGCCGCCGATCGCATCCAGGAAGCCGCCGCAGAGACCGAGCAGCGTGACGTGCTTCGGCGGCTCCCGCTCCTGCTTGGCCCACATGGCGCGCCACAGGATCAGCCCGCCCAGCGCCATCAGGTACAGGCTGACGGCGGGGCGCACATAGCGCCCCTCCAGGCCGGACAGCAGCCAGGCGCCGATCGCGCCGCCGATCACACCGGGAATGGCGAGGCGCAGCACCACCGGCAGCCGCACATTCCCGGCGTGCCAATGCGCAGCCCCGGAAGCGCCGGTGGTGAAGACCTCCGCCGCATGCACGCTGGCGCTGGCGACAGCGGGCGCGACGCCCAGGCTGAGCAGGACGCTGGTGACGGAGATGCCATAGGCCATGCCGATGGCGCCATCCACCATCTGCGCCACGAAGCCGACGGCGATGAAGAGCAGCAGGTCGTCGGGCATCTCCGGTGCCCCCCTCGGGCGGCTGGACCAATCCCCACGCCCTTTCCCCGGCCGCTCCGCTGCGGCAGGCTGTCGGCTGGACCGGAGCGAGAGGAACGGAGCGATGCTGCAGCATGTCGGCGGGGTGGATCATTGCGTGGTCCTGGTGCGGGACCTGGATGCGGCGCGGGAAGATTTCGCGCGGCTCGGCTTCACCGTGGCGCCGCGCGGGGTCCACTCGGCCCATATGGGCACGGGCAATCATTGTATCATGCTGCGGCATGATTACTTCGAGATTCTCGGCGTGCTCGCCCCGACCGAGGCGAATGCACGCTGGCGCGCCGTGCTGGAGACACGGGAGGGCATGACCGCCATCGCGCTTCGCGCGCATGATGCCGAGCAGGGCGCGGCCGAGATGGCGGCGCACGGCCTGCCGACCCTGCCGGTGCAGAATTTCGGCCGGCCGGTGGACCTGCCGGATGGCAGCCGGACCGAGACGCGCTTCCGCACCTTCCACCTGGCCGAGATGCCGGCGCCGGGGCTGCGCCTCTTCGCCTGCCAGCACCTGACGCCGGAAGCGACCTGGGTGCCGGGGCTGATGGACCATGCCAATACCGCCGAGGGACTGGCCGGCATCGAGATCCTGGCCGCGGACCCGGCTGCGGCTGCGGCCGGCGTGGCGCGGGCACTGGACCGCAGCCCGGCGGCGGAGCCGGACGGCGCGGTGCGGCTGGAGACGGGAGCGGCGCCGCTGGTCTTCCTGAACCGGGCGCAGCTTGCGGCGCGTTATCCGGGGCTGGACCTTTCCGGCCTGCCGGAGGCCGGGCCGGCGACGCTGGCGATCCGCGTCGCCGATCGCGGCGCGGCGGCGCGCTGCCTGGCGGCGGCCGGGGTAGCGGCGGCCGAGGGGCCGGGCGGGCTGGCGGTGCCGCCCGGGGCGGCGCATGGGGTCATTCTCGCCTTCCGTGGCTGACCCGCGCGCCGTGCGTCTTGCGCATGGTGGCCGGGCCTGGGCATTGTGCGTTGCAATATGAGGATGGAGCAGGAACCATGTGGTTGACGCGCAGGCAGGCACTGGCGGGTGCCGGCGGGATCGCGGCCGGGACGATGCTGCCCGGCCTCGGCATGGCACAGCAGGCCCCGCAGCGCGGCGGCACGCTGACGGTACAGCTCACCAGCGAGCAGCGGGTGCTGAACCCTGCAATCCAGGCCTCGACTGGCGTCTATGTCATGGCCTCCAAGATCGTGGAGCCGCTGGTCGACCTGGACGCGCAGGGCGAGCCGGTGGGCGTGCTGGCGGAAAGCTGGGAGAGCGCGCCGGACGGCCTGACCCACATCTTCCGCCTGCGCCGTGGCGTCACTTGGCATGACGGCAAGGACTTCACCAGCAAGGACGTGGCCTTCAGCGCCATGGAGTGCTGGAAGAAGATCCTGAACTACGGCACCACCCTGTACCTGTTCCTCGACCGGGTCGAGACGCCGGATGCGCATACGGCGGTGTTCAAATTCAGCCGCCCCATGCCGCAGGGGCTGCTGCTGCGGGCGCTGCCGGATCTGGGGCATGTGATCCCGGCGCATGTCTACGAAGGCACGGATATCCGCACCAATCCGGCCAACACCGCGCCCATCGGCACCGGGCCCTTCAAATTCGCCCAGTACGAGCGCGGCCAGTTCCTGATGGTGGAGCGCAACCCGAATTACTGGCGCGGCAACGGCCTGCCCTATCTGGACCGCATCGTCTGGCGCTTCATCCCGGACCGTGCCGCCGCGGCAGCGGCGATCGAGAGCGGGCAGGTGCAGCTCTCGACCTATTCCGGCCTGTCGCTCTCCGACATCGCCCGGTTGTCCAAGGATCCGCGCTTCGTCGTCAGCACCAAGGGCAATGAGGGCAACACGGCGCATACCGTGATGGAGATGAACCTGCGCCGGAAGGAGCTTTCCGATGTGCGGGTGCGGCGGGCGCTGTGCCATGCGCTCGACCTCGATTTCTTCATCGAGAATTTCCTCTACGGCTATGCCAAGCTCGGCACCGGGCCGATCCCGTCCAGCAGCGCGCCCTTCTACGTGCCGCGGCCAGCGCCCTATCCCTTCGACCGTGCCAAGGCGGAAAGGCTGCTGGATGAAGCCGGCTACAAGCGCCCCGGCCGCGGGCGGGACCGTTTCGCCCAGCCGCTGAAGCTGATGCCGGCGCCCTGGGGCGAGTACACGGCCAATTTCGCCACCTTCATCCAGCAGAGCCTGCGGGAGATCGGCATCCGCGTGGAGATCGAATCCCGCGACGCGCCCGGCTGGCTCACCGGCGTCTATCGCGACCATGCCTTCGACCTGACCACCGGCTGGCACCAGTACCGCAGCGATCCGGCGGTCAGCACCACCGTCTGGTTCCGCACCGGCAGCCCGGTGGGCGCGCCCTGGACCAACCAGTACGGCTACGACAACCCGGAGATGGACCGGGTGATCGACGCCGCGGCGACCGAGCTGGATCCGGCGAAGCGCAAGGCGCTGTATCAGGACTTCGTGCGCATCGCGATCGAGGACGTGCCGGTGCACATGGCGGTGGAGCACGCCTTCATCAGCGTCTATTCCAAGCGCCTGATGAACAGCCACAACCAGCCGCGCTGGGCCAGCTCCTCCTGGGCCGACACCTGGCTGGCACCGGCCTGACGCATGCGACGCCTCGGCCTCCTGGCGTTGCGGCGGCTGCTGCAGTCGCTGCCGGTGCTGGCGATCATCCTGGTCGGGCTGTTCCTGCTGCTGCAGCTCGCCCCGGGTGACACGGTGGATGCGCTGATGGCGCAGATGGGCGGCGGCAGCGCCGAGGACGCAGCGCGGCTGCGCCAAGCCTACGGCCTGGATGCGGGGGTGGCGGTGCAGCTTGGCCGCTACCTGCTGCGGCTCGTCACCTTCGACCTCGGTCAGTCCGCCATCTACGGCAAGCCGGTGGCGCAGGTGATCGGGGAGAGGCTGGTCGTGACCGCCCTCTTCATGTCCTGCGCGCTTGCCTTCGCCTTCTCGGCCGGCCTGGTGCTGGGCGTGCTGGCGGCGCGGCGGGTGAATGGCTGGCCGGATACCATCATCAGCACCCTTGGCCTGATCTTCTACGCCATCCCCAGCTTCTGGCTCGGCCTCATGCTGATCGTGCTGTTCAGCGTGAAGCTGGCCTGGCTGCCGCCCGGCGGGTTCGAGAGCATCGGCGCCGGCTATCACGGCCTGGCGCGCGTGCTGGACATCGCGACGCATCTGGTGCTGCCGACCGTGGCCCTGGCGCTGATCTATCTGGCGATCTATCTGCGGCTGATGCGGGCCTCGATGCTGGAGGTGCTGAACCTCGATTTCGTCCGCACCGCCCGGGCCAAGGGCCTGCCAGAGGGCAAGGTGCTGTGGCGGCATGTGCTGCGCAATGCGCTGCTGCCGATGGTGACCTTCGTCGGGCTGCAATTCAGCACCATGCTGGGCGGCAGCGTAGTGATCGAGAGTGTCTTCTCCCTGCCTGGCCTCGGACGGCTGGCCTATGAGAGCGTGGTGCAGCGGGACCTGAACACGCTGCTCGGCATCGTCCTGGTCTCGGCCCTTCTGGTGATCCTGGTGAATTTCGTGGTGGATCTGCTCTACGCCAAGCTCGATCCGCGCATCGGGGTGGGGCAGTCGTGATCCGCTCCCGTGCCCTTCGCGCCTATCTGCGCAGCCCGGCCGGCATGATCGGGCTGCTGCTGCTGCTGCTGGTGGTGGCCGCGGCGCTCTCGGCCGACTGGCTGTTCCCGCGCGATCCGCTCTCGCTCGCCGGGCGGCCGCTGCAATGGCCGGGGCAGAATCCGCGCCTGCCGCTCGGCACCGATAATCTGGGGCGGGACATCGCCGCCTTCCTCTTCCACGGGGCGCAGGTCTCGCTGCTGATTGGGGTGGTGGCCTCGGCCGTGGCGGTCGGGATCGGCGTGATGATCGGCGCCATCGCCGGCTTCTATGGCGGCTGGGTGGACGACCTGCTGATGCGCGTCACCGAGGCCTTCCAGACCGTCCCGAATTTCATCCTGCTGCTGGTGCTGGTGGCAGTCTTCGGCTCGGAGCTGCCGGTCATCACGGTGGCGATCGGCCTGGTCGGCTGGACCGCGCCCTGCCGGCTGGTGCGGGCCGAATTCCTTTCGCTGCGCAACCGGGAATTCGTGCTGGCGGCGCGAGGTCTCGGCATGCGCGATGCACGGCTGATCCTGGGTGAGGTGCTGCCCAATGCCCTGCCGCCGGTCATCGTCTATGCCAGCGTGGTCATGGCGGTGGCGATCCTGATGGAGAGCGCCCTGGCCTTTCTCGGCCTGTCCGATCCCAACATCGCCTCCTGGGGCAACATGATCGGCGCCGGCCGCTCCGTGCTGCGGACGGAGTGGTATGTCTCCGCCATCCCTGGCCTCGCCATCCTGGTCACGGTCCTGGCCTTCAGCCTGGTGGGGCAGGGGCTGAACGACGCGCTGAACCCGCGCATGCAGGCGGTCTGAGCATGGCGGAACCCCTGCTTTCCCTGCGTGGCCTGACGGTGCGCCTGCCCAAGGGCGCCGACCGGGAATTCGCCCTCCAGGACGTGGATCTGGACCTGGCGCGCGGGGAGATCCTCTGCGTGGTGGGCGAGTCCGGCTCGGGCAAGTCGCTGACCGCGACGGCCATCATGGGCCTGCTGCCGGCCCCGCGGGTGCGGCTGGAACGCGGCTCCATCCGCTTCGAGGGGGAGGAGCTGACGACGCTCTCCCCCGCCCGGATGCGCGCCATCCGCGGCGCCCGCATCGGCATGATCTTCCAGGAGCCGATGACGGCCCTGAACCCCCTCATGCCCGTCGGCCGGCAGATCGAGGAGGGGCTGGAGGAACATGCGCGGGACATGCCCCGCGCCGCCCGCC
>CALGVL010000123.1 GCA_937930165.1 uncultured Acetobacteraceae bacterium | reverse complement strand
CGGCGACCACCGAGATCTACACTCTTTCCCTACACGACGCTCTTCCGATCTGCCGATGCGGAAGGGCTGGGTGATGATGAGCAGGATCCCGGCGAGGAAGTTCTGCAGGATGTCGCGAAAAGCGAAGCCGATCGCCACGCTGCTGATGCCGAGGAGCTGGACGACCTGCCCCACGCTGAAGGACGGCACCACGATGACGAGCGCCGTCAGGACACCCATGGTGATGATGCCCGCCTGCACCAGGCGGCCGAGGACCAGGCTGATATATTGTCGTGCCTGCGCGCGACCAGCCGGGTGATGAGCCGGCGCATGCCCCTCGCGACGAGGTGGAAGACAGCATAGATAAGCAACGCCACCGCGAGGTAGGGCAGGCTCTGGAGGAACGAGACAGCCATGCCCTGGAGCGATTGCAGGGCCTGAGCAGGGTTGATCTGCATGGCCGTAGGAACGCAAAGGCAGCGGCGTGTTTCCGGCATTGGCCGCCGGATGGATGTGCGACCTCCGGGCTGCGACGCAGCGACACGGCGCCCGACTCCCGCCGATGTTACTATCGGTTCCTCCGCACCGCATGAAAGCATCCTTCATGCTGTCCGTCCGGAAGCCGTGGCTCCCCATCACTGAGGGGGTTCATTTGAATGCCCCTGATTGTCTCTCAGGAATGCATTGCATGGCCGTCGCGGATGCCGGGTTGCCTTTCGCCGGCCTCATTGGAAGCATGGATATGATGTGATGGGCCCCCAAACAGCGCCGGCATCTCCCGCTCAGCCCGCGGGACGGCATCGGGGCCGGGCGGCATCTCCCGGCCTTCATCGGCGCACCGCCTCCCCGCCTGATCCAACGGAGCCTCTGCTATGACCGCGCTCCCGCCGACCGAGGCTTCGGTCCGTCTCGGCCCGGGCATCCTGCAGACCGCCCCGACACGCATATCCGTGCTCGCGCCGGCAGACCTCAGCGAGGCGCAGATCAGCGCCTGGCGGCGGCTCCAGGGTGACAGCCTGCTGCTCGGCAGCCCCTATCTCACGCCCGAATACCTCCGGATTACGGCGGCGGTCCGCGCAGGCGTCGCCGTCGCGGTGGCCGAGGCCGGAGGGGTGCCTGTCGGCTTCCTGCCCTTTGAGCGGCACGCCCGCGGGATCGGCAAGCCGGTTGGCGGCCCGCTCTGCGATGTCCAGGCCGTCATCGCCGATCCCGGCTGGGACTGGGATGCCCGCGATCTGGTCCGGGCCGCGGGGCTCCAGGTGCTGGACTTCACCCATCTTCGGGCAGACCAGAGGCCCTTCACCGCCTTTCACCGTTCCGTCACCGAATCGCATGTGATCGATCTGGGCCGGGGATTCGAGGAGTATGTCCGCGAACGTCGCGCGGCCAGGGTGGAGGGCGGCGGGACGGGACTGCCGCACCACGCGCCGGCCCGACTCCGCAAGCTGCAGCGGGATGTCGGAGAGGTGCGGTTCGAGCATCACGATCCCGACCCCCGCACGCTGCACCTCCTTCTCCGCTGGAAGAGCCGCCATTACAGCAGGACCGGCTCCCCCGATGCCTTTGCCCATCGCTGGTGCGTGGATCTGATCGAGAGGATCCATGCACAGCAGGGCGAGCATCTGAGCGGGATGCTCTCGACCCTCTCCGCCGGCGGCCGGATCATCGCGGCGCATATGGGCATGCGGTCACGCAATGTCTGGCATTGGTGGTTCCCGTCCTATGACCCGGCCTACGCCGCCTATTCCCCGGGATTCCTCCTGCTGGTCGAGGTTTGCCGCCATGCTGCCCAGGCGGGAATCCGCTTCATCGAACTCGGCGCCGGTGGCGAGTCCTACAAATTGAAGATGTCCAATGCCAGCATCCCCGAGGCAGCCGGCTTCGTCGGCCTTCCATCCGTGCCGGCCCTGCTGCGCCGCCTGCGGGACGGCAGCCTGGACCTGGCGGCGCGCCTCCCGATCGGCCCCGCGGCGGAGTGGCCGGCCAGGGCGCTCTGCCGCTACGAACGGATCATGCGCTACCGGTAGCGCCCTCCCGCGCCGGTCCCAGCCCATTCTCGGAGGAGGATATGCACAACCCACTCTCCTTCGGCGCATGGCGGCCGGTCATCCTTCGGCAGCCGCCGGGCATCACCGATGTCGCCATCACCTTCGACGATGGCCCGTCTCCGGCCACCACGCCGAAGCTCCTGGAGATCCTGGCCGCAGCCGGGGCCAGGGCAACCTTCTTCCTCTCGGGCGTCCGGGTCGCCGCCGAACCTGGCTTGGCCGCCGAGATCGTGGCCGCTGGGCACGATGTCTTCGGGCATGGATGGGAACATGAGAACTACTGGCATGCGGATCCCGCCCTGGCCGTCGAGGCCATGCGACGGGTCGAGGACCGGCTGGCCAGGCTGCGGCCGACGCCCAGCCCCTATCTGATCCGTCTGCCGTTCAACGCCGGCTTCAACCGCAGCCGGATGCACCGCGCCATGGCCGGTTTCCACCCGGAAGCCTGCTTCGCCTGGTTCTCGCACAATCTCCGCGACTATCTGCTGGCCGATGGCTGCTCCTCCGCCGAGGAGCTTGTCCGGCGCTGCCATGCGGTCGCGACCGAGATCCGGGCCGATCCAGGCCTGCCCGGCGCCATACTGCTTCTGCACGAAGCTCCCTTCGACGCGCAGGGCGCATTCTCGTCGCAGGTTTCGGCGACCATGCTCCCCATGATTCTCGAAGCGCTGCAGGCGCGCGGCCTTGCGGCCGGGCCGATCCACCCGCCGGCACGGCAGCCCTGGCGGAACCGCTTCCTCTATTTCGGCCGTGGCCATGGGCGGGGAGCCTGGGCGCCCAGCATGACGCAGGGTGCGCCCGCGCGCCCGCATCCCGGCTCCCGTATCATCAGAAGCCTCATGTCGCGCTCCGGCAGGAGCCCGGCAGCGACCTGACCGGCCCATGTTCTCCCCGGGGATGATCCGGCTCCCGCGGGAGCCAGGGCTGACCCTTTGGGCCGACAGGCCATGACGAGGAGCCGACCGTGACGGACAGGCCACGCAACGCCTCGGTCGCCGTGATCGGCGCGGGCGACTTCATCGGCGCCGCCATCGCGCGCCGCTTCGCGGCGGGCGGCTACGCCGTCTTCGCCGGGCGCCGAAATGGCGAGAAGCTCGCGCCTCTGGTCGCCGAGATCGAGGCGGCGGGCGGACGGTGCAGCGGCCGCACCCTCGATGCGCGCAAGGAGGGAGCGGTCACCGAGTTCCTGGCCGAGGCCGAACGGACCGCGCCGCTTGAGGTCTGCGTCTTCAACATCGGCGCCAATGTCAACTTCCCCATCCTCGGAACCACGGAGCGGGTCTTTCGCAAGGTCTGGGAGATGGCCTGCTACGCGGGTTTCCTGGCGGGGCGGGAGGCGGCGCACCTGATGCTGCCCCGCGGCCGCGGCACCATCGTCTTCACCGGCGCCACCGCCAGCCTGCGCGGCGGCCCCGGCTACGCCGCCTTCGCCAGCGCGAAATTCGGCCTTCGTGCAGTAGCGCAGAGCATGGCGCGGGAGCTTGGCCCAAGGGGCATCCACGTCGCTCATCTGGTGATCGATGCCGGCGTGGACACCGCCTGGGTGCGCGAGCGGCGGCGCGAACGCGGCCAGGACAGCATCGCGCCCGACGAGCTGGTGAATCCTGCCTCCATCGCCGAGACCTACTGGCAGCTGCACCTGCAGCCGCGCGACGCCTGGACCCATGAGATGGACCTGCGCCCCTTCGGGGAGAAATGGTGAGATGAGCGAGATCGAGTTCCATTTCGACTTCGGCAGCCCGAATGCCTATCTCGCCTACCGGGCCATCCCGGCGATCGAGAGGCGCACCGGGGCGCGGTTCCGCTATTTGCCGATCCTGCTCGGCGGCGTCTTCAAGGCGACGGGCAACCGCTCCCCGGTGGAGGCCTTCCGGGACATCCCGAACAAGCGTGCCTTCATGGAGCTGGAGACGCGGCGCTTCCTCGCGCGGCACGGCATCACCGACTTCCGCCGCAACCCGCATTTCCCGGTGAACACGCTCGTCATCATGCGCGGCGCCATCGCGGCACAGCATGAGGGGTGCTTCGAGCGCTATGTCGAGGTCGTCTTCCACAACATGTGGTCCGAGCCCAAGAAGATGGACGAGCCGGAGGTCATCCGCACGGTCCTTGAGGAGAACGGATTCGATGCCGGACGCCTGCTGGAGCGCGCCCGATCCCCCGAGGTGAAGCAGGAGCTGATCCGCAACACGGAGGCATCCGTCGCCCGGGGCAGCTTCGGCTCACCAACCTTCTTCCTTGGCGAGGAGATGTTTTTCGGCAAGGACCAGCTCCGGGACGTGGAGGAGGAGTATCTCCGCCAGCATGGCTGACCGGCTGCCCATATGCCGCCGCAGGTCCCGTCCTGCACGGCCAGCCCCGCACGGCGCCCTACCAAGTTCTACAGGTTGAAGGCGACGGTGCCGGTGGCGCTTAGGTCGTAGCCGCCCATGCGCGCCGCGCGGAGGGCAAACAGCTCCGTCCGCGTGAAGGCCAGCAGACCTTGCAGGGCCGGGCCGAAGTAGTGCCGCCGCTCCATGACCAGGTCGAAGCGCTCGCGCAGCAGCGGCACAAAGTCGAGGCCCCGCGCCGCCGCCTCGGCGCGGATGCCGAAGCCGACATCGGCGCGCCCCTCGGCGACCGCGGCGGCGACCTCGTCCTCGGAGAGCGCCGGCTCCGCGAGGAAGGCCACCTGATCGAGCCGCACCCCGGCCTCGGTCAGCAGATGGGTGAGCAGCACATGGCTGCCGGCGCGCGGCTGGCGGCCGATCACCCGCACGCCCGGCTGCGCCAGCTCCGCCGCCCTGGCGAGGCCGCGCGGGTTGCCGGACGGCACGATCAAGCCCTGCTCGCGCCAAGCCCAGGTGATGCCGACCACGCCGCGCCCGGCCAGCACCTCACGCACCACGGGCTCGTTGAAGGCGCCGCTGTCCGGGTCCAGCAGATGCGTGGCCGCGGCCATCGCCGTGCCTGCGGCAAGCGCGGCTAGGCCATCCAGGCTGCCGCCGGCCCGCAGCGCCAGGCCACAGCCCGACTGCCGCACCGCCCAGTCCAATAGCGGGTCGTGGCTACCGGCCAGGATGGGCGGCGGATCGAGGCGGTGCACCGCATCGGGGCCGTCCGCCTGCGCGGCCAGCCAGCGTTCGAGTTGCGCGCGCGGGAACAGCCATTTGCCCCCGAGTTGGGCCGCCGGCACGCGGCGCCCGCGCGCCAACTCATAGAGCGAGCGCTCCGACAGGCGGAGATAGGCCGCCGCCTCCCGCAAGGTCAGCACATCTGGCATTAATAAGCAGAATTCGGCAAATCCTGGCGCCCCGTCAAGCCACGCAACCGATTGACGGCGACGTCTGCCATTCGCAGCTTACGGCTGCATCAGGGAGTGTTGCGTGCACGACCTTTCCGACGCCGTCTCGACCGCCTTGCGGCTGGTCGCCTCCGCCGATCCGGCGGTGGTGCAGGTCGTGCTGCTCTCGCTGCGGGTGAGCCTGACGGCGGTGGCGGTCGCGGCGCTGATCGGATTGCCGCTCGGCGCGTTGCTGGCGGTTTCGCGCTTTCCGGGGCGGCGGCCGATCATCGTGGTGCTGAACGCCCTGATGGGTCTGCCGCCGGTCGTCGCCGGGCTGCTGATCTATCTCCTGCTGTCGCGGTCCGGGCCGCTCGGCTCGCTGGGGCTGCTCTTCACCCCGGCGGCGATGGTGATCGCCCAGGCCACGCTCATCACGCCGATCCTCGCCGCCCTCGCCCGGCAGGTGCTGGAAGGGTTGTGGGAGGAATATGCCGAACAGCTCCGTTCCTTCGGCGCCGGGCCGTGGCGCGCCGTGCCGACCCTGCTCTGGGACGGGCGCTTCGCCCTGCTGACCGTGCTGCTCGCCGGCTTCGGCCGGGCCAGCGCCGAGGTCGGCGCCGTCATCATCGTCGGCGGCAATATCGAGGGCTTCACCCGCGTCATGACCACCGCCATCGCCCTGGAGACGAGCAAGGGCGACCTGCCCCTTGCCCTCGCCCTCGGCATGGTGCTGATGACGATCGTGCTGGCGGTGAACGCGCTGGCCCAGGGGCTGCGCGACGTCAGCGCGCGCTGGGCCGGCTGATGCGCGCCCCCGACACCATCCTGCCCCTGCAGGCCGAGGGCCTCGGATTCGCCGCCGGCGGCGTGCAGATCCTGCGCGATGTCACCCTGACCATCGAGGCCGGGCCGCCCACCTTCCTCATTGGCCCGAATGGCGCCGGCAAGAGCGTGCTGCTGCGCCTGCTGCACCGCCTCCTGATCCCGACGGCCGGGCGGGTCTCCTGGTCCGGCCTGCCCGGCGAGGCGGCGCGGCGCCAGGCGATGGTGTTCCAGCGTCCGGTGCTGCTGCGCCGCTCGGTGCTGGCGAATGTGCTCTATCCGCTGCGCCTGGCCGGCCTGGCGCGGGCCGAGCGCGCGCGGCGTGCACAGGAGGGACTGGACCTGGTCGGCCTCACCGCCCTGGCCGGCCGGCCGGCACGCCGCCTCTCGGGCGGGGAGCAGCAGCGCCTGGCCCTGGCCCGCGCCGCGGCGCTGCAGCCGGAGGTGCTGTTCCTCGACGAGCCCTGCGCCAGCCTCGACCCAGCGGCGACGCGCGCGGTGGAGGAGATCGTCGCCGCGCTCGCCGCGCGCGGCACCAAGATCGTCATGACAACGCACGACCTCGGCCAGGCGCGGCGGCTCGCCGGCGATGTCGTGTTCCTCCACCGCGGCCGGGTGCTGGAGCATAGCCCCGCCGAATCCTTCTTCGCCGAACCCGAGACGCGGGAGGCCGCAGCCTTCCTGCGCGGCGAGCTGGTCTGGTGACTTTCCGCACGAACGACAAGGGCAGCAGGAGACACGGCATGTTCGGGACCTTGCGCAGAACCATCCTCACCGCGGCGGTGGCCGCGCTCGCCCTGCCCGCCCTGCTGCCGCTCGGCGCGGTGGCGCAGGAGCGCAGCATCACCGTCGCCAGCACCACCAGCACCGAACAGTCGGGCCTGTTCGGCCATATCCTGCCGATCTTCACGCGGGAGACAGGGATCACCGTGCGCGTCGTCGCCCTCGGCACCGGCCAGGCACTCGATGTCGGCCGGCGCGGCGATGCGGATGTGGTCTTCGTGCATGACCGCGCGGCGGAGCAGAAATTCGTCGCCGAAGGCCATGGCGGGCCTCGGCACCACGTGATGTACAACGACTTCATTCTCGTCGGCCCGGCCTCTGACCCTGCGAAGGTCGCCGGCCTGCGCGACAGCACGGAGGCGCTGCGGCGCATCGCCGCGGCGCGCGCGCCCTTCGTCAGCCGCGGCGACCGCAGCGGCACCCATGCGGCGGAGCTGCGGCTGTGGAAGCTGGCGGGGATCGACCCGGTGGAAGGGCGCGGCCAGTGGTACCGAGAGGTCGGCCAGGGCATGGGCCCGGCGCTGAACACCGCCGCCGCGCAGAACGCCTATATCCTCGCCGATCGCGGCACCTGGCTCTCCTTCCGCAACCGCCAGGACCTGAAGATCCTGGTCGAGGGCGACACGCGGCTGTTCAACCAGTATGGCGTCATGCTGGTGAACCCGCAGCGCCACCCGCAGGTGAAGGCCGCCGATGGGCAACGCTTCATCGACTGGATCCTCTCCCCCGCCGGCCAGCAGGCCATCGCCGCCTACAAGATCAATGGCGAGCAGCTCTTCTTCCCGAACGCCGCGCAGCCGGAGCCGGGGGCATGAGGGCGGCGCTCGCCCTCGCCGCCGCGCTGCTGATGGCCGCCATGCCCGCCACGGCGGAGCCGGTGCGGCTTGCCGCCGCCGGCTCGCTGCGCGCCGCGCTCGCCGAGATCGCGGCCGGTTTCGCGGCGGCGCTCGGCGGCGTGCCGGTGGAGCAGACCTACGCGCCCTCCGGCCTGCTGCGGCAGCGCATCGCGCAGGGCGAGCCCTTCGAGGTCTTCGCCAGCGCGAACATGGACCACCCCGAGGTCGTCGGGCGTGAGCGCGGGCGCCCGGTGGTGCTCTTCGCCCGCAACCGGCTCTGCGCAATCGCCCGGCCCGGCCTCGACGTGGCGCCGGACACGCTGCTGGAGCGCATGCTGGATCCGACGGTGAAGCTTGGCACCTCCACGCCGCGGGCGGATCCGGCGGGGGATTATGCCTTCGCCCTCTTCGCCCGCGCCGAGGCACTCCGCCCCGGCGCGCAGGCGGCGCTGGAGGCCAAGGCGCTGCGGCTCACCGGCGGGCCGGACAGCGCCAAACCGCCCGCTGGCCGCGATCCCTATGCCTGGCAGTTCGAGCGCGGCGCGGCGGATCTGTTCCTGACCTACTGCACCAATGCCGTGCTGGCCCGCGCCGCCGATCCCGCGCTGCGGCAGGTCGCGGTGCCGGAGGCCCTGTCGGTCGCCGCCGATTACGGCCTGGTGGTGCTCTCCGACCGGCCGGAGGCGGCGCGGCTTGGCCTCTTCATCCTGTCCCCGGCCGGGCAGGCGATCTTCGCCCGCCATGGCTTCGAGGCGCCTGCCCTGCCGCAGGCGGTCGTTCGGTAGGCTCCGGGGTGCGCTGGCGCGGTTGGCCCCGGCCGGCGCCGCCCCCATCTGCGGCGGGGACGAGGAGGAGAGACCGCGATGCTGAAGCTGTCCGCCCGCAACCAGTTCGCCGGCACCATCCAGGATGTCCGCAAGGGCGCCACCACGACGCATGTGCGCATCGAGGTGGCGCCGGGTGTGGTCTTCACCGCCTCCATCACCAACGAGTCCGTGGAGGAACTCGGGCTCAAACCCGGGGAGAAGGCGATTGCCGTGGTGAAGGCCTCCGACGTGATGGTCGGCAAGGAGGCCTGACCGGATGCGTCCCGGCCGCCGCGCCCTGCTCGCCGCCGGGGCCATGCTCGCCCTGCCGCGCGCCGGGCAGGCCGAGCGGCCGGTGGCCGATGCGACCGGCCGGCGCATCGCCGTGCCGGACCGGGTCGCGCACGTCTTTCCGGCCGGTCCACCCGCTGCGATCCTGCTCTACACCCTGGCGCCGGATCTGCTGCTCGGCTGGCCCGCCCGCCCGCCGAGCCCAGCCGAGGCCGCCTTCCTCACGCCGGAAGCCGCCGCCCTGCCGCGCATCGGCCGCCTGACCGGCCGCGACAACACGGCAAATGCCGAGGCGGTGCTGGCCAGCCGACCCGACCTGGTTCTCGACTACGGCTCGGTCGCGCCCACCTTCGTCTCGCTTGCCGAGCGGGTGCAGGGCCAGACCGGGCTGCCGACGCTGCTGCTGGATGGCGCGCTGGGGAAGATCCCGGAAACCTACCGGCTGCTCGGGACCATCCTCGACCGGGGCGAGGCCGCCGAGGCGCGCGCCGGCACCGCCGAACGAATCCTGGCCCAGGCCAGGGAAGCCGCGGTGCGCCTGCAGGCCCGGGGCCGGCCGCGGGTTCTCTATGTCCGCGGGCCGCGTGGGCTGGAGACGGGCCTCGCCGGCTCGATCAACACGGAGATCATCGAATTCGCCGGGGCGGAGAATGTCGCCGGCCTCGCGCTCGGGCCCGGCGGCCTGGCGCAGATTTCGATGGAGCAGGTGCTCGCCTGGAACCCGGACTGGGTGATCGCCATCCATCCGGACTTCCCGGCGCATGCCCGGCAGGATCCGTTGTGGCGCAGCCTGCCGGCAGTGCAGGCGGGGCGGCTGGTGCTGGCGCCGGGCCTGCCCTTCGGCTGGGTGGACTTCCCGCCCTCGGTCAACCGGCTGCTCGGGCTGCTGTGGCTGCCGGTGCTGTTCGGGGTGCATCCCGTGGCAGGGCTGGCCGAGGCGGTCGCGGCCTTCCACGCGCTGTTCTATCACCGCCGGCCGGAGCCCGCGCAGGTCGAGGCCCTGCTGCGCCCGGCCCTGCCGCGGGCGTGAGCACCACGGTGGCCGTGACCGGCCGGGCGCGGCCGACCCAGTCGCGCGGGGCGCTGGCCTGGGGGCTTGCCCTGGCGGCGCTGCTGGCCGCCTTCCTGGCGGCGCTGGCCGTCGGGCAATTCCCGATCGCGCCGGGCGAGTTGCCAGCGATCCTGTTCGGCCGGGCAGACGGCCCGGCGGCGACGGTGTTCTGGAACATCCGCCTACCGCGCGTCGCGGCGGCGATGCTGGTGGGGGCGGCGCTGGCGGCTGCCGGGGCCGCCTTCCAGGGCATGTTCCGCAACCCGCTTGCCTCGCCCGACCTGCTCGGCGTCACGGCCGGCGCGTCGCTCGGCGCGGTGCTCGGCATCTTTCTCGGCCTGCCGGTCGCGGCCATCCAGGGCCTTGCTTTCGCCGGTGGCATTGCGGCGGTGGCGGCCGTTGCGGTGCTGGCGAGCGCGGTGCGCGGGCAGGGCGATCCGGTGCTGGTGCTGATCCTGGCCGGCATTGCGCTCGGCGCACTGATCGGGGCGGCGATCAGCCTGCTCAAGATCCTGGCCGATCCCTACAACCAGCTCCCCGCCATCACCTTCTGGCTCCTCGGCACGCTCTCCGCCGCCACGCGGGGCGACATCCTGGCCGCGGCACCGCCCGCCTTGCTCGGCCTGCTTGGCTTGGTCCTGCTGCGCTGGCGGCTGAACCTGCTGACGCTGGGTGAGGACGAGGCTCGGTCGCTCGGCGTTAACACGGGCGCGTTGCGCGCCGGCGCGGTCGCCGCGGCGACCCTGGCCACCGCCGCGGTCACGGCGCTGGCGGGCGCAGTCGGCTGGATCGGGCTTGTGGTGCCGCATGCGGCGCGGCTGCTCGGCGGGCCGGATCTCCGGCGGCTGATCCCGCTCTCCATACTACTCGGCGCCGCCTTCCTGCTGGCGGTGGACACGCTGGCGCGCAGCGCCGGACGGCTGGAGGTGCCGCTCGGCATCCTGACGGCCATTCTAGGCACGCCGCTCTTTCTCTGGCTGCTGGCGCGGGCGCGGCGCGGGGGTGGCGGGCCGTGACGGCGCCGCTGCTGGAGGCGCGCGGCCTCGCCATCGGCCATGGCCGGCGCGTGGTGGCGGAGGGCATCTCGCTCTCCCTCGTGCCCGGGCGCGTGCTCTGCCTGCTCGGCCCGAATGGCGGGGGCAAGACGACGCTGCTGCGCACGCTGCTCGGGCTGATCCCGCCGCTGGCAGGTG
>CALGVL010000122.1 GCA_937930165.1 uncultured Acetobacteraceae bacterium | reverse complement strand
CTCGCAGCCTGCCATCTGCAGGACCGGCTCCCGCCCGCCGCACCGCCGCGCGAGCAGGACAGCGGTGGCGAGCGGCTGCGCCGCCTGCAATCCTTCTTCGCGCCCTCCAGCCATAATCAACAACAGACAGCGTCCGAGGCTATAACATGATCCGCAAGGCACTTGTCGCAGCGCTGCTCGCCGCCGGCACCATCGGTGCCGCACAGGCGCAGAACCTCCGCATCGGGCTGCGCGAGGATCCCGACATCCTCGATCCCACCCTGTCGCGCACCTATGTCGGCCGCATCGTCTATGCCGCCCTTTGCGACAAGCTGTTCGACATCAACGAGAAGCTGGAGATCGTCCCGCAACTCGCCACCGGCTATCGCTGGGAGGATCCGAAGACCCTGACCATCACGCTCCGCGACGGCGTCCGCTTCCATGACGGGGAGGTGATGGATGCGGAGGCGGTGCGCTACTCCCTCAATCGCCACCTGACCATGCAGGGCAGCTTCCGCCGCAGCGAGATCAGCGGGATCGAGGCGGTGGAGGTGGTGGATCCGCGCACGGTGCGGATCCGGCTGAAGAATCCTTCCGGCTCCCTGCTCGCCGCCCTCACCGACCGCGCCGGCATGATCCTGAGTCCCAAGGCGGCTGAGGCTGCCGGCCGCAATTTCGGCACTCGCCCGGTCTGCGCCGGTCCCTTCCGCTTCGTCGAGCGCGTGGCACAGGAGCGCATCGTGGTCGAGCGCTTTCCCGAATACTGGGACGCCGGCCGCATCCATATCCAGCGCGTGACCTATCTGCCGATCCCGGACAACACCGTGCGGCTGGCCAACCTACAGTCCGGCGCCATCGAATTCGGCGAGCGGATGGAACCGGATGACGTCAAGACCGTCCGGGGCAACCGCAACCTGCGCGTGGTGGCGGTGGAGGAACTTGGCTATCAGGGCATCACCATCAATATCAACAACGGCCCGCGCGCCGAGACGCCGATGGGCCGCGATGCCCGGGTGCGCGCCGCCTTCGAGCTGGCGATCGACCGCGATGCGCTGAACCAGGTGGTCTATGAGGGCATGTACACGCCCCCCCGCCAGCCCGTCCCGCCAGCCAACCCCTATCACATCCGCGACTTCAGGCCGGAGCCGCGCGATGTGAATCGCGCCCGCGCCCTGCTGAGGGAGGCCGGCGTCACCACGCCCCTGACCGTGGAGATGACCGTCCCGAACAACCCGGATCTCCGCCAGGTGGGCGAAGTGATCCAGGCCATGGTGCGGGAGGCCGGCTTCGACCTGAAGCTGCGGGCGATGGAATTCGCTTCCTCCCTCCAGGCCGCGGCGCGGGGGGATTTCGAGACCTTCCTGGTCGGCTGGTCCGGCCGTACCGATCCGGACGGCAATATCTACACCTTCACCCGCACCGGCGGCGGACAGAATGACGGGCGCTACTCGAACCCAGAGGTGGACAAGCTGCTCGATGCCGCGCGGTCCGAGACGGATTTCGAGAAGCGCCGCGACCTTTACGCCCAGGCCATCCGTCTCGCCCTCGGCCAGGATCGTGCGCGCATCTATCTCTGGCACCGGAAGAACATCATGGTGCATTCGGCGCGGCTTTCCGGCTACAGGCCGGTGCCGGACGGGCTGATCCGCATCCAGGACATGCGGCTGCAATAGCGGAAGCGGACCAGGTCGTGCCGAAGGCGCACGGAGAATAGCATGTGGATCTGGCTGCTGCGGCGGATGGGGCAGATCCTGCCCACGCTGCTGATCCTCTCCATCCTGATCTTCGGGCTGCAGCAGCTCATGCCTGGCGACCCCGCCTTGATCCTCGCGGGCGAGGAGCGCGGCGATCCGCAGGTCCTGGCACAGATCCGGGCGGAGCTGTTCCTGGACCGCCCGCTCTGGCAGCAATACCTGCACTGGCTCGGCAATGTGCTCCAGGGGGATTTCGGCTTCTCCTGGCGCATTCGCATGCCGGTCTCGGAGCTGATCCTGGAGAAGCTGCCCGTCACCTTCCAGCTTGCGACCATGGCCTTCATCATCGCCCTGCTGATCGGCGTGCCGGCCGGCATCCTCTCGGCCGTGTGGCGGGACCGGCCGGTGGACTGGGTGACGAATGCGGTGGCGCTGTTCGGGATCTCGACGCCGAATTTCTGGCTCGGCATCATGATGATCCTGCTGTTCAGCGTGCAGCTCGGCTGGCTGCCGCCCTCCGGCTATGTGCCGCTGACGGAGGATCCGGTGCAGTCCCTCGCCACCACCATCATGCCGGCCTTCGTGCTGGGCAACGGCATTGCCGGGGTGCTGATGCGGCATACGCGGGCGGCGATGCTGACGGCGCTCAGCCAGGACTATGTCCGCACCGCCCGCGCCAAGGGGCTGCCGGAGCGGGTGGTGGTGACCAAGCATGCGCTGCGCAATGCGCTGATCCCGGTGGTGACGCTCGGCACCATCGAATTCGGCCGGCTGCTGGCCGGGGCAGTGCTGACCGAGCAGATCTTCACCATCCCCGGCTTCGGCAAGCTGATCGTGGATGCGGTCTTCAACCGCGACTATCCGGTGGTGCAGGGTGTGGTGCTGGCGACGGCGCTGATCTTCGTCACGCTAAGCCTCGTCGCCGATCTGCTCTATATGACGATCAACCCGAGGCTCCGCGCCGCATGAGCACCACCGCCGCACCCCTGGCGCTGGAGCGGGGCGAGAGCCCCGGCCGCCGCGCCCTCCGCCGCTTCCTCAAGCACCGGCTGGCGGTCTTCGGCCTGGCGGTGGTGCTGGTCTTCGTGCTGGTCGCGGTGCTGGCGCCCTGGGTGGCGACGGCGGACCCACTTGCCACCTCCTGGACCGCCATCCGGAAGGCACCCTCCGCCGCGCATTGGTTCGGCACGGATGAGAACGGGCGG
>CALGVL010000121.1 GCA_937930165.1 uncultured Acetobacteraceae bacterium | reverse complement strand
CCTGCCGTTGACGTGATGGGCTTCAGCTCCGGTCGCTGCTCCGGTTGCCATGGCTGTGCTGACCGCCCTTGCGGCCGGCTTCCGCGGCCTTCCGGCGGTCATTGGCGAAATTGCCCGGATTGGTCTCCTTGCCTTGGTGCTGGCCGCCCATGCGGCCGGCCTCCGCGGCCTTCCGGCGGTCATTGGCGAAATTGCCGGGGTTGGTCTTGCCGGCCTCGCCGGAGGATTGCTGCTTCGCCATTGTCGCTACCGTCCTTACGGTCGCTGCTGGATCTCCGCCATGGAGATCCATTCTCAGGAACGCATGAGGCCGCTCCTGTTTTCCGCCATGCCGGAAAATGGCTCCGGCGGCTCCGCATCGGTTGCAGGGTTGGCGCCGGGGCTCCGTGGATCTTGTGCCCGGCCCCGGCGCAGCGGTTCGGCTGCCGGTGCGGGCCCTAGGCAGCGTCAGTGGGCGGCAGCATGATGCGCAATCGGAAACCGGACCTTGCCGTCCAATCCAGGCGCCTCGATGCCCGGCGAGGCGTACCGCTCTGAGTAGGGAGACGGAAGCCATGGCGGACCCAACCCCCGGCGAGATCCTCGCCTCGCTCTGGCGCCTGGCCGGGCTGGCGCCGGAGCCGCTCGGGCGCGTGACGCTGACCGGGGCGGAGCCTGTGCTGCCCTCCTCCTTCCGGGTCGGCGCCGCGGCGCAGGCGACGATCGCGGCGGCGACAGCGGCCGCGGCGGAGGTGCATCGGCGCCGGACCGGGGTGGCGCAGCAGGCGCAGGTCGAGATGCGCCACGCCACGCTGGAATTCCACAGCGAGCATTACCTGCGCCTCGCCGGACAGGATCCGCGCGACCCCTGGGACTCGATCGCCGGCACCTATCGCTGCGGCGATGGGCGGATCGTGCGCCTGCACACTAATTTCCCGCATCACCGCGCCGGCGTGCTGCGCCTGTTGGGCTGCGACGGGACGCGGGAGGCGGTGGCGGCGGCGCTCCAGGGTTGGCGGGCTTTCGATTTCGAGGATGCAGCGGCCGAGGCCGGCATGTGCGTCTCCGCCTTGCGCAACTTCGCGGAATGGGATGCGCATCCCCAGGGGCAGGCGGTTGCCACCCTGCCGCCGTTGCGCATCGAGCGGATCGGCGATGTACCTCCCACGCCATTGCCACCGGGTGCCGCGCGGCCGCTGGAGGGACTGCGCGTGCTGGACCTCACGCGCGTCATCGCCGGGCCGGTCTGCGGCCGGACGCTGGCGGCGCATGGTGCCGATGTGCTGCATATCAGCGCCGCGCATCTGCCCTCGCTGGACCGGCTGCTGGTGGATACCGGCCGTGGCAAGCGCAGCGCGCAACTGGATCTGCGGACGGAGGCGGGGCGCGCCCGGCTGCGCGAACTGGCGGCGCGGGCGGATGTGTTCCTGCAGGGCTATCGGCCGGGTGCCATCGCCGGCCATGGATTCGCGCCGGCGGATCTGGCCGAGATCCGGCCGGGCATCGTCTGCGCCTCGCTCTCCGCCTATGGCGAGGTTGGGCCCTGGGGTGGGCGGCGCGGCTTCGACAGCCTGGTGCAGACGGCCAGTGGCTTCAATCATGCCGAAGCCATCGCCGCTGGCACCGAGCCGCCGAAGGTGCTGCCCTGCCAGGCGCTGGACCATGCCTCCGGCTACCTGCTCACCTTCGGCACACTGGCGGCGCTGCTGCGGCGGGCGGAGGAGGGCGGGAGCTGGCTGGTCCGCGTCTCCCTGGTCGGCACCGCCATGTGGCTGCGCAGCCTGGGGCGCCTGGTGGATGGCTTCGCCGCGGCGGTGCCGGAATTCGAGGAGATCGGCGACCTGCTGGAGGAGAGCGAGAGCGGCTTCGGCCACCTCACCGCCCTGCGCCATTCCGGCCGGCTGGAGAGGACGCCGCCCTTCTGGGCACTCCCCTCCACCCCGCTCGGCGCCCACCGCCCCGTCTGGACGTGAGGCGCCGGGCGATGTCGCCAGCTGTCAGCTTCGCACCAGCGGGCAGCCGCCCCGGTCGGGCGCGCGCGGCCCGGTCGGAGTGGGGGGCGTTCAGCCGGCGCCTAGCCGACGCCGCAGCATGTCCAGAAGCATGGCGTTGAAGCTCTCCGCCGCCTCATATGCGACCCAATGTCCGGCGCCGGGGATCACGCCGGTCCAGGCTTCCGGCTGCACCGCGCGCAGCGCCGCGAAGCGCGCTTCCAGATCCGGCCAGGCGATGGCGTCGCGCTCGCCATAGATCAGCGCGACCGGCGCCTTGGCTTGTGCGATGGCGTCGCGGAGCGAGGCGCTGTGCGCGAAGCCGCGGCTGCGGAAGCGGCCATGCTCGGTGTTCCAGTCCTGGATCAGCAGGGCCAGATCGTCGATCGCCGCCGGGTCGGCCAGCATCAGCGTCGCCAGGTTGTGCCGGTGCGCGGCGGTCCGGGCCTCGCCCTGCTTGTCGCGCACCTTGAGCAATTCCGTCCGCGGCCGCGGCAGACCGAGTGCCCCGGCGCCGACCAGCGTGACGCTGCGCAACTCCGCGCCCGCCTGCGCAGCAATATGGCCGGCGAGCAGCGCGCCGAAGGAGAAGCCGACGAGGTCGTAGCGCCGGCCCTCGCCCAGCACGGCGCCCAGGCCCTGCCGCACCAGGGCGGCGACTGGCGCCGGGCTGTCGGTCACCGGCGGCATGGCGGACTCGCCGAGGCCGGGCAGGTCCGGGCAGACCACCATCCGCTGCCGCGCCAGCGGTTCGATGTTGCGGATCCAGTGCCGCCAGGAGCCGGAGCCGCCATGCAGGAGCACCAATGGCTCCCCTTCGCCCCAACTCCGCCAGACCATTATGCCGTCGCCGCAGGGCGTCTCCTGCCGCCGCGCGGCCCTGTTCACTCGGTCGAGCAGCGCCGCCGCCTCGGTGCTTCCGGTCATCGCCTGCTGCATGCTGGTCCTGGTTCCGCTTCCTGTGCCGGCTGCTTCTCTGCGCCGGAGGAGCCTGGCTGGCAATGGGCGCGCTCAGTCCTTCGCGCGGTTGGTGAAGCGGGCATTGCCGAGGCCGGTGCCGATGGTCAGCACGCCCCAGCGCGTAACGTCCCGCATCCAGGGTAACTGGCTGAGACCCTGGACGACGGCATCGTTGTGCATCGCGACCATCACCTCATGCCCGCCGATTCGGGGCAGGGCGTCGCGGATGCGGTCCGGCAGGTTGAAGCGGCTGCTTTCCCAATTGCCCGGGAGATTCTGCGCACCGCGCCCGATGCGGCCATCTTCCAGGATGCGGCCGGGACAGGCGATGCCGACGAATGGCGCCAGCTTCAGGCGCTGCTTCTCCGCCTTGCGGGCCAGGTCGCGCAGCATCTCCACGAGGCGATCTATCGCCGCTTCGCGGCCGGGCCTGTCATCGGCATGGCGCCAGCGCTCGGCCTCCCACAGCTCGGCCGCGGCGAGGTCGGCGGATTTCTTCAGCTTCGGCCGTACCACCCCGGCGCGGATGTTCGAACCGCCGATATCCACGGCCAGTGCCCCGTCGTAACCGGAGAAGATCCAGGAGGGCGCGAGATGCAGGCCGCCGATCAGTCCGGCCTCGTCCGGGTCGTGGCGGATCGGGAGGAGGTCCGGCATGCTGTCCTCGGCCTTCAGCAGCATGGCGGTGCGGCCGATCGCCAGTTCGCCCACCCGGCTCCCGCGCATGCCGCCGCCGACGACGATGCGCTCCGTCCCCTGCCACTCCTTCAGGCGCAGCAGCCGCTTCACCACCGTGGCCAGCGACTGAGCGAATTCCTCCACCACGCCATGCACCAGCCCGGCCGCCTCCGGGTCGCCCTCGGCCAGGATGCGGTCCAATTGGCGACGGCTGATCGCCTCGCTCGGCGTCTCGCCCAGCGGGTCCGCATCGTCGGCTTCACGCAGCCTCTTGCGCCACCAGTCCAGGATGGATCCGAAGGCGCGGCTGCTGGCGCGGTCGCCGAGGAAACCATCCGCCGTGCGCAATTCGGCATTGTAGGCATCCACCGTGACGGCGGGCAGGCAGGCGGCGCCATGGGCGGGGAAGGCGGGAGGGGCGGGCCTTTCGGCTAGGTCCGGCATATGACTGCGTGGCGGTTGCCGGCGGGGAACGCCGGGCGACGCGGATCGTTTCACACGGCCCGGTCAGGCCTCCGGGTAGCGGATTTCCAACACTTCCAGTTCTTCGCTGCCCTGGGGCGTGCGCACCCGCACCAGATCGCCGACCCGCGCCCCCAGCAGCGCCCGCGCCACCGGCGACACCCAGCTGATGCGGCGCGGCTGGTGCGCCGGTCGGTCCAGCCGCGTGGCGGCATCCGCCTCATCAATGCCGACGATGGTGACGGTGACCTCAGAATCGTCCTCCCGCGCATAGGTGACAGTGGCGCCGAAGAAGACCTGGTCCCGCCGCGTCTGCTGTGCCGGGTCCACCACCTGCGCCCGCTCCAGCCGCTTGCGCAGGAAGCGGACGCGGCGATCAATCTCGCGCAGGCGGCGCTTGCCGTACTGGTAGTCGGCATTCTCGCTGCGGTCGCCGAGGCCGGCGGCCCAGGAGACCACCTCCACCACCTTCGGCCGCTCCTCCGACCACAGGCGACGGAGTTCCTCGGCCAGCGCGGCATGGCCGGCGGGGGTCATGTAGAAGGGTGTGCCCGGCGGCAGGCCGGGCAGGGCCTCCTCCTCGTCGTCCTCGTCCTGCGGTGTGGCGTTCATGGCTTGCGGAGAGGGCGAAAAATCGCGTGAGCCTGCATGGGAGGGAGGGGATGCGCCGCCCTGCCTCCCCGGGTCAAGCCCGGCCGGTCCGGGTCTGGTCTGCGATCGTCCTGGGCGTCTCCGCCAGGGACGTTCTAGAAGCGTTGCGCCCGTTGCAGCGCCTCCGCCGGCACGAAGCGCGTCCAGCCAGGCAACTGCGCCGCCAGGTTCACCTCCCGCCATTTCGGATGGCGCGGCGGCTGCTGGAAGGCCGGGAACTTCTCGAGGAGGGCATCCACGAAGCGGGCGACCTTGCGGTAGCGCTCGGTCCCCGGCTGCCAGGCATAGACCGCCATGACGGCGCCAACCGCGATGGTGTCCACGGGCGCGTCTTCCGGTACCAGCGCCGGGTAGTCGGCGCGGGCGAAGCGGGAGGGCAGGTAGGTCTCCAGCAGCGCGTCATTCATCGGCACCGGGAGGAAATGCAGGCCGGAGTCCGGCGGCAGGCTGGCGAAGAGCCGCGCCGGCTTGCCTGCGACGTAGACCAGCGCCGCGATCTCGCCGCGCTTCAGCCTTTCCAGCGCCAGATCCTGGGTGTCGTGCGCCGGGCGGACCTGCACGCCCAGCCTGTCGAAGATCAGGCTGGCGGTCATCGCGGTACCGCTGCCGCGGACATCGAAATTCACCGGCTTGCCGGCCAGATCCTCGATCCGCTCGATATCGCGCTGCGCCAGGATGTGCACCTCCTCATCATAAAGCTTGGCGATGTACTGGATCAGGCTGTCGAGGCCGGGGATCAGGTGTTCGCGCCGCGCATAGGCGAGGACGTCCGACTGCACGATGCCGATGTCCACTCCGCGCAGTGCCAGGATGTCGCGGATGTTCTGCAGCGAGCCCTTGCCGAGGATAGGCAGCACCCGCAGGGCGTCGCCATCGTCCAGAACCGCGGCGAGGTCGGCGGCGATGCGGACATAGGTGCCGTCGATTCCGCCGGAGATGACGCCGACCGTCCCGGCATTGGTGCGCGCGACCAGGCTGCTGAGGGATGGCGGCCCGCCCTGCGCGGCCGCCATCCGGGCAGAGGCGGCACCGAGCAGCGTGCCGAGAAGCAAGGCGCGGCGGGGGAGGGAGGACATCATGGGGCGGCTCCGTGCTGGGGGTGCGCGTCGTGTTCCGCTGCCCGAAGGGCCTCGGCCCGCTGGTACCAGGCCGCGGCAGCCTCCGGATCCGGGCGGATGCCGCGGGCGCCCAGGGCCGCGAGCGCGGCGGGATCATGGGTGCGGCCGGCGGCGACGGCAGCATCGGCGCTGCCGGCCTCCGCGGCGCGCTCGAAGAAGCGCCGCGCCCCGGAGATGTCGCCGAGGGCGAGAAGCGCATCCCCGCGCCGCATCAGCGTGGCGATGAGGGCCGGCGGCGCGGCGGCGGGCATGGCCGGCACTTCCGGCGTGCCGAGGGTGGGGGCGAGCGTCAGGGGTGTAGGTCTGGCCTCCGGCTCCGGGGCAGGGGGCAGGCCGGGCTCCGCGGCGCTGGTTCCGGCCATTCTTGCAGGCGCCGACGGTGCCGGCCTGACCGGGAACTCGGCTTCGCCGGCAGGCACATCGGCGGGAGGCGTGGGATCGGCCTGCGGGGAGGGCGCCGAACCCTCCATGCCCGCGGCATCGGCGAGGGATGAGGTTTCGGGCGGCGCCAGCATGGCCAGGGGCGCTGTCTCGAGGATGGCAGGCCCAGTGCCGGGGGCGGCGGTCGGCGCGGCTGCGGCTTCGGGCTCCGCACCGGCCGGTGGCACATCGCGGCCCGCATCCTTGGCCACTGGCATGCCGGGGGGTGGGCTTGCGGCTTCGGTGCCCGGCCCGTCATCGGGCGCGGCAGGCGGGGGCGCCACGGATGGCGAGGCGGCGAACTCCATCCCCTCCGTGGTGGGGGGAACGCCTTGCGGATCGGCGCCAGGCTCCTCTGGCGCCGGGGGCGGATCCGTCCGGGCATCCAGGGTCGCGAACGGCTTGGCCGGCGCCGACATGTCGGCTCCGGCCGGACCGGGCGCCTCGGTCCCAGTGCTGGCAGCCTCGGCC
>CALGVL010000120.1 GCA_937930165.1 uncultured Acetobacteraceae bacterium | reverse complement strand
GGGCGCCTCCCGCCGCTACGGCCTGCTGGAATGGCCGGGCCTGCTGCGCAAGCTGGATGCGACGGATCCGTCCTATCGCGACTGAACCAGCAGCCGCGCCGGGTGAATCAAAGGAGGAAGGAGAGAGAATGAGCCGCACCGTAGGCCGCCTGCTGGCGGATAGCCTGGTCGCGCATGACGTGGACATGATCTGGATGGTGCCGGGGGAGAGCTTCCTCGGCCTCACCGATGCGCTGACCGAGGCGCCGCAGGTGAGGCTGATCGTCTGCCGCCATGAGGGCGGCGCCGGCTTCATGGCGGTGGCGGATGGCCGGATGCGCGGCGGCCGGGCGGGGGTGCTGCTGGTCTCGCGGGGCCCCGGCCTCTCCAACGCCATGGTCGCGCTGCATACCGCCTTCCATGACGCGACGCCGCTGGTGGTGCTGGTGGGCCAGGTGGAGCGGAAGGATTTCGGCCGGCTCGCCCTGCAGGAGCAGAATTACGGCAGGCTCCTCTCCGATATCACCAAGGACGTCATCGAGGTGAACGAGCCGGAACAGGCCAGCGAGGCCATCGCCCGCGCCTTCCACCTGGCGGAAAGCGGCACGCCCGGCCCGGTGGCGGTGGTGCTGCCGGAGGACATCTTCGACGAGGCCACGGACACGCCCCTGGCGAAGCCGCGCCCGCGCGTGCATGGCGGACCGCGCGAGGAGGATCTGGACCGGCTCGCCGATATGCTGGCGCGCGCCGAACGGCCGCTGGTCTGGGTCGGCGGCGCGCTGGCCAATGCGGGCATGGAGACGCTGGCAGAACTGCGGCAGCTTGCCGAGCAATGGGTGCTGCCCGTCTCACCCACGCATCGCCGGCCGCAATTGTTCGATTCGATGCATCCGAATTACGGCGGCTATATGGGCATCCGGGTCCCGAAGGACCTGGTGAGCGAGATGAAGCGGGCCGACCTGCTGCTGGCGCTGGGCGAGCGCATCACCGATTCCGTCAGCCAGTCCTACAGCTTCCCGACCGCGCCGGACCCGCAACTGCCGCTGGTGCAGGTCTGGCCCGATCCGAACGAGATCGGCCGGGTCTTCCGCCCCGATCTCGGCATCGCCGCGGAGCCGGCGGCGGTGATCCGCGCGCTGCTGAAGCGCGGCGCGCCGGCGGGCGCGACGAAGCGGCAGGGCTGGGTCGCGGGCCTGAATGCCATCCACCGGCGCCTGATGGAACCCACATGGGAGCCGATGCCGGACGGGGTGAATTTCGCCGCGGTCTGCGCGGAGATCGGCAAGCATCTCGCGCCGGATGCAGCGGTGACCTCCGATGCCGGCAATTTCTCCTCCTTCATCCATCGCTATATCGGCTTCCGGCCAGGGCAGAATTTCCTTTCCTCCGTCGTCGGCGCGATGGGCGCGGGCGTGCCGATGGCGGTCGCGGCCGCCATCCGGCGGCCGGGCAAGCAGGCCGTGGCCTTCGTCGGCGATGGCGGCGCGCTGATGACCGGGAATGAGATCGCTACCGCCATGCAGTATGGCGCGGCGCCCATCATCATCATCTCCGACAACAAGCGATACGGCACGATCGGCATGCATCACGAGATGCGCTACCCGAACCGCCCCTATGAGGATGCCGTGCGCCTCACCAACCCGGATTTCGCCGCCTGGGCGCGCGTCTTTGGGGCGGAGGGCATCACCATCGCCTCGGAAGCCGAGGTGGAGGACGGCATCGCCCGCGCCTTCGCGGTCCGGACGAAGCCGGTCGTGGTGCATGTCCACAGCTCCGCCGAGCAGATGAGCGCCTGGCGCCGCCGCGGCGCACCGCGCATCCACGGCTGACGGGGCCTGCCCCCGCTACAGGAATTGCCGCAGCGGCACTGCCGGGTCGCGCAGCGCGGCAAGGTCCAGCGCCTTGCCCGCGCCGATCAGGCGGCGCACCGGCGTCGCCTCCCGCCCATTGTTGATCAGCACGGCACCGCGGGCGCGGCCCCCGGCATCCACCGCGATGGCGGTGAGGCGGTCCTCGCCCGCCGGGCGCCGGATCAATTCCAATTCCGGGTCAGGCGTGCCGAAGACCTGCAGGTTCCAGGTGAACTGGTCCGTCCAGTGCCAGGGGATCTCGTCATAGGGCTGGGCCTGGCCGCAGATGGCGCGGGCCACGGCGGCGGGCTGGTTCTGCGCCACCTGCCAAGCCTCCAGCCGCACCTGGCGGCCAAAGAAGGGGTGATCGAAGCGCGCCACCTCCCCGGCCGCATAGACATCCGGGTGGGAGGTGCGGCCGCAGGCATCGGCCAGAATGCCGTCCTGCACCGCGAGCCCGGCGGCTTCCGCCAGGGCCGTGTTCGGGATGCCGCCGATGCCGATGACAACCAGATCGGCCTCTACCTGCACATCGCCCGCATCCAGCAGCAGGCGATCCGGGCGCGGCTCGATGCGGCGGACCGTGCGGCCGAGGTGCAGCGCGACGCCATGGCCGCGATGCAGCGCCGCCGCCATGTCGCTGATCGCCGGCGGCACGCAGCGGGCCATCAGCCGGTCGGCGGCCTCCAGCACCGTGACGGAGCAGCCGAGCTGGCGGGCGGAGGAAGCGACCTCCAACCCGATCAGCCCGCCGCCGATGACGGCGAGGCGCGGCTTGGATAGCAAGGCGGCCTGGATCGCCTGCGCATCTTCTAAGGTACGGAGCGTGTGTACGCGCGGGTCGTCCGCGCCGGGCACGGGCAGCGGCCGGGCGCGGGCGCCGGTGGCCAGCACCAGGGAATCATAGCCGATCCGCTCGCCCGCCGCGGTCACCACCTGCTTCGCGGCGAGGTCCAGCGCCTCCACACGTGTGCCGGTGCGAAGCGTGATCCGCTTCCCGGCGTAGAAATCCGGAGCGCGGACGAACAGCCCATTGCCCGGATCCTTGCCGAGCAGCACCGCCTTGGACAGTGGCGGGCGGTCATAGGGCGGGTGCGCCTCCTCGCCCAGCAACAGGATCTCCGCCTCCGGATCGAGGTCGCGCAACGCCTCCGCGGTGCGCCTGCCCGCCTGCCCTGCCCCGATGATGACCGTGCGCGCCATGCCGGGCTAGGGCACCTGCACGAAGACAGCGCCGTCCTCTACCTTCACCGGATAGGTCGCGACATCCACCTCCGCCGGCTCGTTCAGCGCCTTGCCGGTGCGGATGTCGAAACAGGCCTGGTGCAGCGGGCATTCGATCCTGCCCTCCTCGCAGAAGCCTTCCGACAGCAGCGCGTATTCATGGGTGCAGACATCGTTGATGGCGTAGACGCCATCCTCCAGCTTCACCACGGCGATCTGCAGGTCGCCGATGCGGACGCCGAGCGGCGCCTCCAGCGAGAGATCGGACAGGGCGGCGACGCGGTGCCATTCAGCCATGGATGTTCAGACCTCGACCAGGATGTAGTCGTTCTCGACCGAAACCGGGAAGGTCTCGGCCACGAAGGGGCCCTTGGCCAGCCTCTCGCCCGGCTCCACCGTGACCCGGTAGGTGCGCGCCCTGATGCTGTCCGGGTCGCAATAGGACTGGCCGGTGCGGATGTCGAACTCCCAGCCATGCCAGGAGCATTGCAGCATCTCATGCGGCCGGGAGTATTCGTAGCGCCCCGGCTCGCTCGATCGCACCAGTCCGGTAAGGCGGCCGGCGCAGAGGCTGCCGCCCTCATGCGGGCAGCGGTCGGTCAGAGCGAAGTACTCGCCATTCACATGGAAGAGCGCGATGCGCCGGCCCTTCACCTCGACCAGCTTGCTGCCGTTCTGCGGAATCTCGCCGACGGTGGCGACGATGTGGCGGCTCACGCGTCTCCTCCGGGTCTTCGCCGGAAGGCTAGCCTCCGCCCGCAGCCGCGACAATATCAGGCGGCGCTCGTCGCCGCTGAGGATTCGTTCGCGGCTTCCGGCCGGGCTTCGGCCCTTTCGCCGCGCTCGCTCCAGATGGACATCGCGACGTATTCCACCGGGTCATGCGTGCAGAAGATCGCAACCGGCCCCTGCGGATCCTGCGCCAGCGCCCGCAGCCGTGCCTGGTTGGCATAGGCAAGCCGATCCTTCCAGGCCATCAGCTTCTCATAGGCCGCGACGCCGGCGGGGCAGTGGCCGCCATCCGGCGCATGCACCTCCACCCGGTTGAAATAGGTGTCGCCGGCATGCAGCACCCAGCCGCGCGGCGTCTGGATCGCCACTCCGGCATGGCCCGGCGTGTGGCCGGGCAGCGGCACCAGCAGGATCTCCGGCGGCAGGTTGTCGAGTTGCGTCACCGCGTCGAAGCCGAACCAGCGGCCGCCGGCGCGGTCCGAATAGGGATGCCAGCGCGTGGTGTCGCCCCATTGTGCGGGTCGGTAGCGCAGCCGGCCGAGGATGCCGTCCCGCCGCTTCGCCGCCATCGCCTCGGCCTCCATCAGATGCACGCGCGCCTCCGGGAAATCGGCCAGGCCACCGGCGTGGTCGAAATCCAGATGCGTCATCACGATGTGGCGCACATCGCGCGCCGCGATGCCACGGCGCTGCAATTGCCGCCGCATGGTCCGCTCCGGGTCGAAGCGGAAGCGCAGGGTGGTGAGGTTCGGCTTCGGCAGGCGCCGCCAGGGATGCCGCATATCCTGCAGGCCCAGGCCGGTATCCACCAGCACCACGCCTTCCCCATCCGTCTCGATCGCCAGGCAGTGGCAGGTGAGGCGCCCGAAGGCACCCCGGCTGACGCCATCCATCAGCGCGCCGCCGGGTGGGCGCATGGGGCCGCAATCAAGATGGTGGATGCGCATGGCCATGGCCGGTCTCTCCCTCTGCGCCCCAGGCAACGGAAGGGGCGCACAGGGGTTGCCGGGCTCAGGCCCGCAGCACCCAGCGCTGGAACAGGTCGAGATCGATATTGCCGCCGGAGAGGATCAGCCCGACCCGCCGGCCCCGCATCCGCTCCCGCTCCTCCTCCCTCAGCAAGGCAGCCAATGGCGCGGCGCCGGCGCCCTCGGCCAGGTTGTGCGTGTCCTGCCAGTAGGCGCGGATGGCGGCGGCGATTTCCGCATCGGTGACGGTCACGATACGCGATGCCCCGCGCCGGATCATCGCCAGCGCCGCCGGGTCCGGGATGCGGGTCGCCATGCCGTCGGCAAGCGTCCGCGCCTCCTGCGTCTCGACCACCTTTCCGGCCTCGAAGGAGAGGGCGTAGGCGGGCGCTGCCTCGCTCTGCACGCCGATGATCTCGGTGGGCAGGCCAAGCAGGTCGCGTGCCATGATGCAGCCGCAGATCCCGCTGCCGAGCCCGATCGGCACATAGAGCGCATCCAGCACCGGCGCTCCGCGGAACAGCTCCAGCGCATAGGTGGCGACGCCCAGCACCAGCTCCGGCGCGAAAGAGGGGGCGAATTCCAGCCCCTCCGCCCGCGCCAGCCGTTCCGCCTCCTGCCGTGCCGCGTCGAAATCGGTGCCGTGCTCGATCAGCCGTGCGCCCAGGGCGCGCATGGCGGCGTTCTTCTCCACGCTGTTGCCCTGCGGCACCAGGATCGTCACCGGTACCCCGGCCCGCGCCCCGGCATAGGCCAGGCTCTGCCCGTGATTGCCGCGGGTGGCGGAGATGACGCCAGGCACCAAGGGCCGCTCCCGCCGCAGCCGGTCCATGTAGACGATGCCCCCGCGCAGCTTGAAGGCGCCGGTCGGGGTGTGGTTCTCGTGCTTCACCCAGACCTCGGCACCACAGCGGGCGGCCAGCAACGGCCAGGCGAATTGCGGGGTGGGCGGGAAGGCCGCATGGACCAGGCGGGCGGCCGCTTCCAGCGCAGGCAGGTCGAACATCGGCGAGGCATCCTCCTTGGAACGGCGGCAGCGGGCCGGCGTTGGCTGTGCAACAGTAGCGGAGCGGACCGCCATGACCATCGAAGTGAACAGCGCAAGCTGGACTGGCCAGGAGCCCGACGATGCGCGCACCGCGAGCCCGCAGGTCTGCGGCGAGTTCCACGACCGGACGCAGCTTGAGGAGGCGATGACGCGGCTGCAGGGCGGCATGTTCCAGCGCGCCGACCTCTCGGTGCGCATGCCCGGGCGGGAGGACGACAGCAGCTATTCCGGGCAGGAGACCCCGGTGCAGGAGGATGATGCGCGGAACCTGCGCACCCTCGGCACCGCCATGGGGACGGCGGGTGTTGCCATGGGCGCTGCCGGGGCGGTCATTGCCACCGGAGGTGCAGCGCTGCCGGCTGCAGCAGCTGCGGCAGCGGCCGGTGGTGCAACCATGGCGGCCAGCGAGGCCGTCGGCCAGGCCGCGGCCCCCGGCGGCAAGACTGAACAGGAGCAGGCCGCCGAGCGGACCGGCGTGGTGCTGATGGTGCATGCCGCCACCCCGGAACGCATCGCCAGGGCAGAGGAGGTGCTGCGGGCCTGCGGCGCCACGCGCATCTGGCGGCAGGACCGGCCATAGCCTCGGCGGGCATCGGCCAGCGGCAACGGCTAACGGCTTGCGCCAGAATGGCCGCATGTCATTCCGCTGCACTCTGACAGCGGGAGGTGAGCGGATGATCGGGCGCCGCGGCCTCGCCACCCTGCAGGCGGCTCCGGCCCGGGCGGCACGGCAGAGAGCCGGGGCAACGGGAAAAGGGAAAGCGTCGTCCTTCCTGGGCCACCGCCGGGCAGGCAGGAGACGGAACGCAGCCAGGCGGGTGGCCCGGAAGCGCGACAGGACCGGCAAGGGCCACGCCGAAGCGCGACCCTTGCCGTATTGCTGGCTAGACCGGCTTCAGATTGGCAGCGGCAGCCTTGCCGCGCTCCATCACCACGTCGTAGCTGATCTTCTGGTTCTCATCGAGGCCACGAAGCCCCGCCTTCTGGACAGCGGTGATGTGGACGAAAACGTCCTTGCCACCGTCTTCCGGGACGATGAAGCCGAAGCCCTTCGTCGCGTTGAACCACTTTACGGTGCCGATCGCCATGCGATGCACCCTCCTTCTCTCAGGGCACGGGCGCCGATCGCCCGTGCGGAACAACCGGGCTGTGGAACGGCTTGAAGGCGCCCAGAGGGAAATCCGGGGAGGCACGGCAAGGCGAGCCAAGACGGTTGGCCCCTCAGTGGACACAGATCGGGCCGGCGAAGTCAAACGCGAAGCGGTCACGAATACGAAAAAGGGGCGGCCTTTGCGGACCGCCCCCTCTGGCATCCGGCCCGGAAAGGGCCGGAAACCGGCTCAGAAGTCCATGTCGCCCATGCCGCCGCCCGGGGCCGCCGGAGCGGCCTTCTTCTCCGGACGCTCGGCCACCATCGCCTCGGTGGTGATCAGCAGCGCGGCGACGGAGGCGGCATCCTGCAGGGCGGTGCGCACCACCTTGGTCGGGTCGATGATGCCAGCCGCGACGAGGTCCTTGTACTCGTCGGCCTGGGCGTCGTAGCCGTAGGCGTAGGTGTCGTTGCGCAGCACCTCACCGGCCACCACGGCACCGTCCTTGCCGGCATTGTCCGC
>CALGVL010000119.1 GCA_937930165.1 uncultured Acetobacteraceae bacterium | reverse complement strand
TCCGTCGCGGGCGGTGCTGCCCCTGCCGGCGCCCCAGGCCGATATCCTTGCCGTGGTCGCGCCGGACCGGGCGCGTGCGGCGCCGCTGCTGGCCGCCTGGGCCGCGGCCGCGCCGGAACCGCCGCCGCTGATCGAGGCCGCGACGGCTGCCGCAGCCCTGGCCGCGCTGGCGCCGCGCGCCCTGGCGGCACTGGCGGCGGAACGGGCGCAGGCGGGGGAGCTGCAGCGCGCCCTGGCCGCGCTGCGGCAGGAGGTGGAGGAGACGCGCGAGGCGATGCTCGCCCTGCAATCCGCCTTCGGCCATCAAGCCCCACCGCCTGCCCCGGTGCTGGCCCTGGCGGCGGAGCCCTCCGCCGCGCATGCGGTGGCGGCGCAGACGGGGCAATTGCATCTCGGCCAGGGGCTCGGGGTGAGCCTGGAGGGGCTGGCCGCCCTCGCCCTGCATGTGCGGGAGGCGCCGGCCGCGCCGGCGGCGCGGTTGAAGGTGCGGCTCCTTGGGGCGGAGAGCTGGCGCATCTTCGGCTCCTGGACCCTGCCCGGGGCGGCGCTGGCGCCGGGCTGGGTGACGCTGGACCTGCCCAGCCCGATCGGGCCGGTGCGGGAGACGGCCTGCCTCGACCTCCGCGCCGAATTGCCGGAGGGCGACCGGATGGCGCTCTCCCTGGAGGACCGGCAGGCGCCGCCGGACCGCGCCGTCTCCCTGGCCGGCAGCGGGCCGCAGGAGCGGGCGCTGGCGCTCCGGCTCTGGACTGCGCCCTTCGGCCGCCGCTTCACCCTGGTGCCGCACTGGAACTGGGAGGAGCTGGAATTGCCGGTGCCGCCGGCCGGCGTGCCGGTGCGCCTGCCCTCGCAGCTCTGGTCCTCGGCGCTGCTGCCCGCCGGCCGGGTGGAGCGGGTGGCGCTGGGGGCGGAGGCGCCGAGCCTGGTCGCCACCCTCGGCGGCGGCGAGCGCTGCCTGGTGGTGCTGCCGGCAGTGCCGGTCGGCGGCCTGGATCTGCTGCAGGCCGAATTGTCGGTCCGGCTCGGCGATGCGGCGCTGCTGGAGGCGGCGCTCTGGCTGCAGCCCGCCGGAAGCTCGGTGCTGGCGGAGGAGGATCTCTCGCTGCTGGCGCCCGGCACCCGCTGGTCCGGCTGGCGCCGGCCCGGCCCGGCCGGAGCGCCGGGGGGCGGCTCGCTCCGCATCGCCCTTCCCCTGCCGCTCGATGCGCCGGCCATGCTCTGCGCCGTGCTGGTGCTGCACAACCGTGGCACGGCGCCGGAGAACCTGCTGCGGGTGGAGTGGGCGGAGCTGACCGGCTGCCGGCTGGCGGAGCGGGCGCCGGCCGCTCCGGCGGCGCAGCGCGCCCGCCCCGCCGCGGCGATGCCGCGCCTGCCGGAGGGCGAGCTGCCGCAGGTCGGGGACATCCGCCTGCAGGAGCATTACCGGACGCCGGATGGCGGCTACCGCCACCTGGACATCGCGCTGGAGGGGGTGCGGGCCGGCGGCTTCGCCTGGCCACGGCTGCGCTTCAAGCTGGCCGAGGGCGGCGGCGGCCCGGCGCTGGAATTCCGCGCCCGGCCCGACTGGCCGCTGATGTTCGAATCCTGGCCCGGGCGGCAGGCTGACGAATACGGGCCCTTCCTGTTGGTCGGCCCGGCGGAGCTGTCCGGCGGCCTCCCCGCCCGGCTGAGGAGCGAGCGCGACCGCTGGATGCTCCTCACCCTGTTGCGGCTGCTGCCGACCGCCGTGGCGAGCGCGGCGCGGGAGGCGGTGGACGACCCGGCGGAATACCAGGGCTGGCTTGACCTGGCCCGGCGGCTGGCCGAGGCCCTGCCGCGCGAGACGGGGTAGGCCGGAGGCCGCCGGGCGCCGCCGGCTACCGCTTCGGCTTCACCTCCATCACCCCCCAGCTCGTCACCTCCGTCTCCTCCGCCTTCGCCTTCACCGAGAGGCGCAGCCCATAGGAGCCGAGCGGCAGCGGGAAGCCGATGATCGGCGCCTGCCCACGGAAGGCGTCGCGGAAATTGGCGTGGTTCTTCAGGACGTTCTCCGTCGCGCTCTTGAAGAGGTACGCATCCGCCTCGTACTTCTTCAGCCCTTCCGCCACGCGCATCAGGTTGCGGTCGAATTTGCGCGCGATCGCGGCCATCTCGATCATCTCGGGCAGGGTGCGAACATATTTCGCCAGCCCCCCGATGCCGAAATCGAGGGAGAAGTCGAAGGTCGCGTCGCTCGCGCCCTCGAAGTCATTGGCCGTGGCCGCGTTCAGCCCGATGACGAAATTCGTCCCCATGGAGCCGCCCGCGCCGGCGCCGATGGTCGCCGATTTCTGCTGGAAGGTCATCCAGCGCGTCCGCTTGGGCGAGGTCACCATGTCCTCGATCGAGAACATGATGCCCATCTGCTGGCCGATGCCGAAGATCAGCTCGCCGCCGGTCTCGAAGCCGAGGCCTGCCCATACCCCCTTTGCCCAGGACATCCGCTCTTTCCTTCCCCCTTGGATGTGAGCCCGATCCGCGCTCAGGCGATCAGGCACTGTCCGAACACGCCCGTCCTCTCGTGCAGCAGCGCCGCGATGCGCCGCTCCGCCTCCGTCAGGGCCTCGCCTGTCGCCCCCTCCGGCGCCAGCGCCCGCGCCAGCGCGCCGGCATCGGCCCCGGCGCCCTGGGCCAGCCGCGCCGCCACCTCCAGGTCCAGCGCGCCGCAGGGCAGCCCCGCGCCCAGCAGCGGCGAGGCCAGGGCGAACATCCCCTTGGCGAAGCCGCCCGCCGCGTAGCGCCCGGCTGCGGCCAGGTTGAAGCGGCGCGCCGCCGCTGCCTCTGCCTGCGTCGCCTCCACCCGCCAGGCCGGCAGGGCGGCGCCGCCGGCCATCAGCAGCGCCACCAGCTCCTCCGCGCCCAGGCGCGCCTCGCGCGGCAGGCGCCGCAATTCGCCGACGCGCATCGGGCCGTGCCGCAGCGCCTCCAGGACCGGCCCCGCCGCGCCGGGGGGCAGCGCCGCCTCGCCCAGCGGCGTCTCGGCGGCGACCTTCGGCTCCTTCCGCTCCGCCTGGGCGACCATTACCAGCCGGTCCAGCAGCGCCTCCCGCGGCGCGCGGCGCAGGCCGCGGATGAAGACATCGCTGCGGAAGCCGCGCGGCAGGCAGAGATCCTTCACCAGCTCCTGTGCCGGCCCTTCCGGCATCTGGTCGTGCAGCGCGCGCTGCTCCGCCGTCATGGTGAGTTCGGGGAAATTCTCCACCAGCCGCGTGCTGCCGACATAGTCCAGCTTCGCCTCCGCCATCGCCGCCACGACATCGGCGTGGAAGCAGGGGCGCCAGTGCTCGGTCAGGAATTCATGCGCCAGATAGGCCGGGTCCGGCTGCGGCTCGGCATCGAGGAAGATCCCGGCCCAGCGATTCGCCGCCCCGAGATGCGCCGCGCCCGCCGCCTTCAGCCGGCGGGCCAGGTCCATCGCCCGTTCCACCCGCTCAAGGCTGTCCCCGCCCGCGGGGTCGAGCGCCGAGGCCATCCGCACCAGGCGCTGCACCGCATGCCCGCCGCCGAAGCCGGGCAGGGCGTTGTAGCTCACCAGCGCCAGCCCGCCGGGACGCAGCCGCCGGCGCAAGACGTGCAGCACGCCGGCGCGCACGGAATCGGAGACCCAGCTCCACAGCCCGTGCAGTGTCACCACGTCGAATTCCGGCAGGGCGCCGATCTCGGCATCGCCCATCTCGGCCAGGTCGGCTTCCAGGAATTCGGCGTTGGCGAGGCCGGCCTCCGCCGCCAGGCTGCGCGCCTCGGCGATATGAGCGGGGTTGTAGTCCAGCCCCACCACCCGCCAGTCCGGATTGGCGGCGGCCAGCACATTGGCGGTGTAGCCGCGGCCGCAGCCAAGCTCCCCCACCACCAGCCGCTCGCGCGGCTCCCAGGCCACGCCCATCAGGGCGCAGACCGCCGCCAGCCAGGGCGGCGTCTGGCTCGGCTGGTAGCCGACCACATAGGGCACATCCGAGACATAGCCCCTGTCCCAGCCCGTCATCCGTGTCTCCAATGCCGAATGGAAATCCTCATGCCAGCCGCGCCGCCTCCGGGCCGAAGACCGGCTCCGTCCCACGCCCCGGCCGGCCCTCGCCGCCACCGAGCCAGCTCGTCCAGCCCAGGCGGGCGCTTCGCCCATCCAGGCGCAGCGGTGGCACCTCAGCCGGGGCGAGGGAGGGGTTCAGCGCAAAATCCTGCTCCGCCCCCACATGCAGCCGGGTCAGCTCCATCAGCCGCGCATGCAGCGGGCGGCCGGGCAGCAGCGCCTCGAAGGCGGCACGGCGCATCGGGCCGATGCGGACGAGGAAGCGCGTCTGCGGATCCCAGACGGCGGCGCCGATCGCCGCCCCCTCGCCGAGCCGCGCATGCTGGCCGCGGGGCTGCGCGGGGCTGGGCAGGCGTGTGCGCTCCCGCTCCGGCAGCACCGACCAGCCGCCGACGAATTCGACGATCTCCACCGGCGCGCCCGCCTCCTCCTCCAGCATGGCGCGCAGCCTTTCGGCGGAGCGCGTGCGGGCGGCGAGATGGCCGGCATGGTGCAGCAGGATGCCGTCCGGCACCGAGAGCCGGCCCGAGAGATGCGGCGTGCCGATGCCGATGGCGGCGGCGAGGATGCGGTCGGCGGCGGCCGGGTCGCGCGTCGGCCGGTACTTCGCCCCCGCCTTCACGAACAGGCCGGTGAAGCGCCGGGCCAGCATGTCCAGGAAGGCGTGGGAGGCCGGGGAGCGCCGGCGTAGATCCGCCGCGACGCTGGCCGTGAAGTGCCGCGGCAGAACGCCGCCCGGCCCGATCAGGCCGAAGGTCGGGGAGACGAGTTCCAGCGCCGCCGGCCGCGCCGCCACCACCTCGCCCGCCGGATGGCCGAGCCGCGCCACGGTCCGGTAGCTGATGCGCAGCGGGTCGCCCCCCGGCGGGGCCAGCACCGCCGCGGCCTGGTCCAGCGAGAAGAGGGTGGGTTCCCGCACCAGCCGCTGCTGCGGCGACAGCGCCTCGGCCTCCGGCACCGGCGCGGGCGGGGCCACCGCGGCCTGGGACGCCGCCGGTTCGGCCGCTGCCGCCGTCGTGGCCGGCGGCGGGGCGGGCTCCGCCGTCTCTGCCTTCACAGCAGCGCCCGGGTGCCGCTGCGCGCCGGCCATTCCGCGGCGGCGCCGGGGCGGCCGCGCAGCACCGCCCGCGTGCGGACGAAGGAGTTGATGGATGCCTGCAGGGCCAGGAACCGCTCCAGCACTGCGGCGAGCAGATAGAGGCCGCCGGCCCGCCAGGCCTGCGCCTCGAAGGTGAGGGTCACGTCCAGGCCGCGGGCGAAGGTGCCGGGGCGCGAATTCGGCAGGCGGGCGATGCCGGGCACCGCCTCCGCCCCGACCAGGCCGGCAATCGCCGCCGCCGTCTCCGGCGCGCCGCGCAGGTCGTGCAGCCGCAGGATCTCGCGTAACGCCAGCGCCGCCGGCTCCCCCCCGGCGACCGAGAGGTGGTTCAGCGCAAGATGCGACACCAGCCGCCAGGCGCTGCGGTCGCGCAGCCCCGGCCGCAGGGTCGGCGTCGGCGCCGAGAGGCACTCGATCATGCCGATGGGCGCCGCGCCGGCGCCGAGCATGCTCAGCCGCGGCTGCCCGTCGCCGAAGGGCAGGTGCTCCGGCAGGTCGCGGTTGCAGCAGAGCGCCTCGACCGTGAGTGTCGCATCCGCCGGGGCGGCAGGGTCGAAATCCGGGTCGCGCAGGGCCAGGCGCATCTCCGTCCCGCCCAGGCCCGGCGGGGCCGGGAGGCGCCGGGCCAGCCAGACGGCCGGTGCCCGCTCCTCCCCCGGGCCGGCGCCGCCGGCCGCCGCCCGGCGCTCGGCGAGGCGGTAGAAGGGCAGCACCGGCCGCCAGGAGCCATCCGGCCGGCTCTCACGCACGGATTCGATGCCGCAGACCTCGAAGGCGTCCGGCCGGCCGGCATCGGGCAGGACCAGCCAGTCGCTCTGGGTGCCGTCCAGGGTGATGGGCTCGCAGCGATGCGGGAAGATATTGGCCGCCGGCGTGCAGCCCAGGGCGAAGCTCGCCGCGCCGACGACCCGCTCCAGCTCCGGCAGGGCGCGGGAGAGATAGATGAAGACCTCCAGCCGGTCCGACTGGTGGGTAAGCGTCCGCCGCTCCAGCCCGTCCAGGTCGAAGTAGAGGAATTTCTGCGGGAAGGCGAAATACTCGGCCAGCAGCCGGTGCCCGGCGAAGGAGCGGCGCGGCCAGGGCAGCACCGCCTCCTCCGGCGCGAAGCCGACGGGGCGCAGCGCCTCAGCCCCGAGCAGGGTGGGGCGCGGATCCTCCGCCCCGCTGGCCAGGGCGATGCCGAGGGTGGCGCCGGCCAGCAATTCGTAGAGCTGGCCGGTCAGCCCCATCGCCCCTGCCAGGTGCAGCCGCAGCCGGTCCAGGCCGAGTTCGGTGAAGGGCAGGTCCTCCGCCGTGGTGCGCAGCGAGAGCTGCAGGCAGGCGGAAGCGCCCGCCGCCAGCGGGTGCGCCGGCGCGGCGAAGGGCAGGCCGGAAAGCCGCGCCGCCTCGATGCGCAGCGGCCAGAGCACCGTGTCGTAGCAGGTGGAGAAGCGCACCGGCTCGCCCAGCACTGGCTCCGTCGCCAGCATCTGGCCGCGCGGCACCTGCACCGGCGCCCGCGCATCCGGCCGCGGCGAGAGGCGCAGCGTGGTCATGGAGGGTACCGGCCAGAGCAGGCCCGGCGCCAGGATCTCCAGCAGCGCGTCGGAGAGTTCCGGCACCTCGTCATCGAGGCGCTGCTGCACCCGCCCGGCGAGGAAGGCCACGCCTTCCAGCAGCCGCTCGACATGCGGGTCCTCCACCGCCTCCGCAGTCAGGCGCAACCGGCCGGCGGCGCGGGGATGCGCCCTGGCGAATTCGGCCGCAAGCTCACGGAGCGCGGCGAGCTCGCCCTCGTAGTAGCTCAGCAGGGGGTCGGCGGACATGCGGGCCTCGTCACACCTCGCGCAGGCGGACGTCGTGGGTGGCCGGCTCCACTACCGTCTCGAAGCTCATGGCCTCGCGCACGGGGTCGGCGAGCAGGACGGCCTCGATGCGCAGGCGCAGGGTCCGGTCCAGCGCCGAGCCCGGATCCAGGACGGAGACGGAGAGTTCGGCCAGGCGCGGCTCGAAGCGCCGGATGGTTGCCTCCACGTCGCGCGCCAGCTCGTAGCGGCGGGATTCCAGGGCGTAGGCGCCGGCGGTGACATCGGGGATGCCATAGCCGACCGGCGACTGGGCCAGCCGGTGCAGTTGTGGCGGCGGCGGGCGACGGCGGCGGCGGGCATTCAGCAGCGCCTCCAGGTCGCGCAGCACCGCGGCGCGGAGCTGATCCACCGGGTCGCCCAGCCCGCCCGCCTCCTCATCCTCCCGCAGCAGGTCGAAGAGGGGCAGGCGGACGCGGCGGACCGGCCCGCCCCCGGTGCCGCGCGGGCTGCGGTCGCTCATCCTGCGGTGGTCCCGGTGGCGTTGCCGGCCAGCGTGATGCCACCCAGTTCGGGGAGCGGGACCGCCTCCTCCCCCAGCAGCAGCAGGCGCTGGCCGAGGCCGCGGACCGGCCCCGCGGCATCCCCTGGCTCGATCCAGTCCGTCGCGCGACCGAGCCGGAGCGCCGCATCCACGCCTTCCCCGGCGCTCCAGGGATAGAGGCAGGGCAGGTAGATCACGCCTTCCGTGCCATCCTGGGTCTCCACGGCGCAGCGGGTCCAGAGCAGGTCGCGCGGCCGGCGCGGCGGCTCCGCGGCCAGGCGGCGGAGCCGCTCCACCGGGATCCACATATAGTCGCCGGCGAGGGTGATCGCCTCGATCAGCGGCGCGAAGACATCGTCGCCGTCGCGCAGGTCGTCGAAATTCCCCCCGGCATCGCGGCAGCCTGGCGCGCGTGGCCGCAGCCCCTCGGCCTCGGCGGCGGCCTGCGCCGCGCCGGCCGCATCGCCGGCCCGCAGCAGCACGCAGGCGCGGAGACTCGCCTCCAGCGCCGGGGTCGGTGCGCCGCCCTGGAAGCGCGGCAGGCGGCCCTCGGCGAAGCACTGGCGGCGCGCGACCTCGCCGCGCAGCAGCCGGCGGAATTCCAGCACGGGCGGCGAGGGCTCGCGCAGCGCCGCACCCTCCAGCACCTTGTCGGCGCGGTCGAGATTGCCGTCGAAGGCCAGCATCTCGGCCAGCAGCCAGCGCGCGCCGGGATCGGTGGGCGCGGCCTTCACCGCCGCCGTCGCCGCGGCGATGGCGGCGGGGATGTCGCCTGCGCGGAAGGCCTGTCCGGCAGTCATGGTGCTCATGCGGCGATCCTCGGCGCCTGGAGGTCGGTGACGAGGCGGAAGGTGGCGCCCACCTCGTCCAGCTGGTAGTGCGGCTGCAGATGGATGATGCAGCCATAGACGCCGGGCTTGCCGGGGTGCTCCCGCACCTCCACCCGCGCGTCCAGCAGGGGATAGCGTGCCGCGGTCTCCGGTCCCGACAGCATCGAGGAGCTGAGCCGGCTGAGCCAGCGCTGCAATCCCTGCTCGATCTCCTCCGCCGTGCGATAGGCGCCGACCATGTCGCGCCCCATGATCTTCAGGCAATGCGCGATGCGGCTGACGCAGAGCATGGCGTTGAACTGGGCGGAGAGGCGCTGGTTGGCCTCCGCCGCCGCGCCGGTCATGCGCGGCGGGCGGTGGAAGGAGGGCAGGGCGGCGAAGGCGGCTTCCGGCAGTCCCTCCAGCCCGGCCAGCGGCACCAGCCCGGCATCCGAAAGCTGGTGCTCCTGCAGATCGGTGAAGGCGACCTCCAGCGGCGGGCGCGGCGGCGGCTCCGGCCCGGAGGGGTCGGAGGGCAGCCGCTCCCAGGCGGGTGCGAGCACGACGCCGCCGGATGGTTCTTCCGAAGGCTCCGCACCGCGCAGATCGGCGGGCCAGCCATGGCGCGCGAAGGCGCGGACTGCCACAGCGGCCATTGCATAGACCGGGCTGATCCAGACCCGCGCCGCCGCATCCGGCGCCCGTTCCCGGTAGCGGAAGCGGTCCGGCCGGCAGCCATCATCGCCATAGGGCGCACGGCCGAGCAGGCGCGGCAGTGCCAGCGCCAGGAAGCGCGTGTCCGGCCGCGCCTGCACGGCGCGCAGCCGGGCGCGGTCGGGCGAGCGCAGCGCATCGGTCGGATCGAAGGCCGCACCCGCCTCTGCCATCTCGTCCAGGCCGAGCAGGGCAGGGGAGAGCCCGATGACGGTCGGCGCGAAGGCCGCCGCCGCCACCCCCGCCAAGCCGGCGAGCGCCGCGGCGTCGTTGGTCGGCGGCATTCCCGCGGCCTCGGCCTCCTGCCGCGGCGGCGGGGCGTGCCGCACCTCGTAATCGGCGGCGATCAGGCCGAAGGGCTCGCCGCCGGGGCGGCCGAACTCCTCCTCATAGACCTTCTTGAAGAGCTGGCTCTGATCGAATTCCACCGCCCGTTCCAGGTCGCGGCAGAGTTCGTGCCAGCGCGCCGCCAGCACCCGGAGCCGCACGCGGGAGCCGGGCGGCACGCTCTCCGCCAGCCAGCGCAGCCCGCGCCAGGATCCTTCCAGCCGACGCAGCCGCGCATGGTGCAGAAGGGCATCCAGTTGTGCCGCCAGCATGGCATCGAGGCGGGCGATGTCGCGGTCCACCGCCTCCTCCAGCCGCGCGCGGGCGGCGGGGAGGTCGGCGGCGCTGCCGATGGCGGCCCGCAGCCCCTCTGGCCCGAACCACTGGCGCAGGGCGGCGGCGCGGTCAGGCTCCACCAGGAAGCCGGCGAGCGCCGCCTCGGTGCCCGCCGCGGCCCTGGCGCCGAAGAACCGGCCGGCCAGCACCGCCGCGCGCAGCGGGGAGTCCGCCATCATCGCGCCGCCTGCCGCCGGCCCGGTTCCGCGCTCAGCCCTTCTGCGGGATGCGCGCGACCATGCGGAGCGAGGTGGTCAGCTCCTCCATCTGCAGCCAGGGGCGCAGATAGGCGACGGCGTTGTAGACGCCCGGCTTGCCCGGAACCTCCTTCACCTCGATCCGTGCCTCGCGCAGCGGGTATTTCGCGCGCATCTCCTGGCCGGCCCCGTCCATCGAGTTGACGTAGTTCTGGATCCAGCGGTTCAGCCACAGCTCGCAGTCTTCGGCTTCCATGAAGGAGCCGATCTTGTCCCGCGCCATTACCTTCAGATAGTGCGCGAAGCGGCTGGTCGCCATCAGATAGGGCAGGCGGGCCGAGATGGCGGCATTCGCCGTCGCCTCCGGCCGGTCGTATTTCCGCGGCTTCTGTGTGCTCTGCGCCCCGAAGAACACGGCGTAGTCCTGGTTCTTGTAGTGGCAGAGCGGCAGGAAGCCGAGGCCGGAAAGCTCCGCCTCGCGCCGGTCGGTGATGCCGAGCTCGGTCGGGCATTTCGCGTCGGTGTCGCCGTCATCCGAGGTGAAGGTGTGGAAGGGCAGGTTCTCCACCTTGCCGCCACCCTCCGCGCCGCGGATCGCCGTGCAGAAGCCGTACTTGGCGAAGGCGTCGGTCAGCCGGGCGCCGAGCACATAGGCGGCGTTCATCCAGCAGTAGTGCTCGTGCTCCATCGGCCGGGCGATGATCCGCCCGGAGGCGTCCCGCTCCAGCGGCGCCTCCTCATAACCGAATTCCTCGATCGGCTTGGTGTTCTCGCCATAGGGCAGGCGGGCGACCACGCGCGGCAGGACCAGGGTGACAAAGCGGCTGTCCTCCGTCTCGCGGAAGCTGCGCCACTTGGCGTATTCCTGGGTCTCGAAGATCTTCGCCAGGTCGCGCGGCTTGGACAGCTCCCGCCAGTCCTGGAAGCCGAACATTCCGGCGCCCGCCGCCGAGATGAATGGCGCGAAGGCCGAGGCGGCGACGCCGGAGATCAGCCGCAGCGTCTCCACATCATCCGGATGGTTGGTCCATTCGTAATCGCCGATCAGCGCGCCATAGGGCTCGCCGCCCGGCATGCCGAATTCGTTCTCGTAGATCTTCTTGAAGAGCTGGCTCTGGTCGAATTCCACCGCCCGCTGCAGGTCGCGCGAAAGCTCCCGCTTCGTCGCATGCAGCATGCGGATCTTCAGGCTGCTGCCCGTCTCCGAATTGGTGACGAGATAGTGCAGCCCGCGCCAGCTTCCCTCCAGCTTCAGGAAGCGCGGATGGTGCATCACCGCGTTGAGCTGGTCGGAGACGCGCCGGTCAATCTCCGCGATCGCCCGCTCCAGCGTGACCGAGAGGGTCTTGTCGAAGGTGACGGTGCCGCGCAGCGCCTCCTCGGTCAGGGCGCGGATCAGCTCCTGTGCCCGGTCCCGCTCGGTCTGCTTGGTGGCGGCGACGACCTGGTCGAGCAGGCCGAGGCCGAGGGTTTCCTCGGTGGCGGCCCCGGCGGCCGGGCTGGTCTGCGTGGCGCTCATCGGCCGTCCTCCCGGTTCAGCCCAAGCTCGGCGGAGAGGTTGTCGAGCTTGGTCTTGTCCTGAAGGATCTCCTCCAGCAGTGCCTCCAGATCCTCGCTCCGGTCCACCTTGGACATCAGGTCGCGCAGCTTGGCGCGGGTGTCGAGCAGCGCCTTCAGCGCCGGCACCTGCTCGGCCACGCGGGCGGGCTCGAAATCCTCGATCGAGTTGAACTTCAGCGAGACGGCCATTTCCGACCCGTCGCCGGCCAGGCGGTTCTCGACCTTCAGGTTCAGGCCAGGCGCGATCCGCGCCATGACATCGTTGAAATTGTCGCGGTCGATCTGGACGAATTTGCGCTCCGCCAAGGGCTTCAGCTCGGTCGTGGGATCGCCTGCGAAATCGCCGAGGACACCGACCACGAAAGGCAGCTCGCGCTCGATCTGCGCGCCCTCGGTCTCCACCTCATAGGTGATGTGGACGCGGGGCTTCCGGACTCGCGACAGCCGGGACTGGTAGCTCTCGCTCAAGCTCGGTCTCCTCAGGGAAGGAACGCCGGCTTGCCCGGCGTGACGATGAGGCTACGAAACTATGTCTGTGCCGATACAGTCGTCAATGCGCAACTGGAACGCCATCGTGTCGAAAAACGCAAACTAAAGATTGAAGATGAATCCGGAATTTTCTATTGCCGGATGTGCAGCGCCCCTGCGGCGCCAGCGCTTGCTCCCTGCCCGGATGGAGTCCTGCCCCATGGGCCTGCGCGATCGCGCCCTAGCCGTTCTCGCCTTCGCTGTGCTTGCCATGCCGGCGCCCGCCGCCTGGTCGCAGGCGCGCCAGCCGCAGCCGGCGCCCGCCGCCACGCCGGCGGCAGCCCAGCCGGAACGCACCACCGCAACCTATGGCGACTGGACGCTGCGCTGCGAGTCCCAGGCCGCGGGGGCGGCGACCAAGGCCTGCGAGGCGGCGCATGCCGTTCTGGACGGCCGCGGCCGGGCCGTCGCCCAGTTCGTCATCGGCCGGCCGGCGGGCAGCCAGGCTACGGGCATGGTGGCCGTGGTGCAGGTGCCGGTGAACGCCACGGTCGCGGAGCCTGCGCGCTTCATGCTGGAGGCATCCGCGCCGCCGGTCCTGTCGCTCCCCTTCCGCAGCTGCACGTCACGCGGCTGCTTCGCCGAGGCACCGCTGCCGGAGCAGGAACTCTCCCGTCTGCGCCAGCGGGCGGAGCCGGTGCGCCTGGAATACCGTGACGCGGCGCGGTCGCCCGTCGCCCTGTCCATTTCGCTGCGCGGCCTCGGCGCCGCGCTCGATGCGCTGGAGCGGGAGACGCGGTGACCTTCGCCGCCGCGCGCGCCCACGCTTCCGCCCTGTGCGGCGCCGGCCAGGGCACTCGCAGGCTATGGCGCGCGGCACGATAAGGCGTTACCATACGCAGGCGAAACTACCGGCGGCCGCGGGGATGGTCAGGCGCATGCTCGGGAATGGGGAGGACATCGCCGGCGTGCCACGGGCCGCCGTGGCAGGCAGGGGCGGATGGGCACCGAGACGCGGCTGACCCAGGCGCAGCGCCTGCTGGCGATCGAGTCGCCGCTCGGCCCGGATGTGCTGGCGCTGCGCAGCCTTACGGTTACCGAGGCGATCTCCCGCCCTTTCCTGATCCAGGCGACGGTGCTGGCGCGGCGGGAGATCCAGGCCGCCGAGCTGATAGGCAAGGCCGTCACCTGCAGCATCCGCCGGCCGAGCTGCCCGGAGCGGCATTTCCACGGCATCGTCCGCACCCTCTCCAGGCTGGGGGGCGCGCATCGCGGCCTCGCCGAATACCGGCTGGAGGTGGTGCCGCGGCTGTGGAACCTGTCGCGCACCGTGGACTGCCGCGTCTTCCAGAACATGTCCGCGGCGGACATCGTCCGCACCGTGGTCGAGGAAGGGGGCGCCGCGCCGCTCAGCTTCGCCACCGAGCTGCCGAAGGTGAAGCGCCCCTATACGGTGCAGTACAACGAGTCGGACCTGGATTTCGTCCAGCGCCTGCTGGACGAGATCGGCTGCGGCTTCTACTTCCGGCATGAGCGCGGCCAGCACAGCATGGTCGTCACCGCCGTCAATGCCGGCTTCCCGGCTATCCCCGGCGGCCCGCTCATCCTGCGCGACGATGGCGACGACTCGCCCGAGGCGCTGACCAGCTGGCAGGAGAGCCGGCACACCGGCCCGACCAGCGCGGTCGCGCTCGACTACGACATGCTGAAGCCGAGCCAGCTTCTGCGCGACGCCAAGGGGGCGGCCGTGGCCTCGGGCGGGGAGTGGGAGGTCTTCCGCTGGCCGGGCGGCCAGGCGGTACGGCCGGATGCGCAGCCGGCGCGGCTCGACATGGAGACGGCGGAAAGCGCGGGCCAGGTGATCGCCGCGGCGGGCAGCGCGCCGGGCGTCTTCGCCGGCGGCAAGCTCGCGGTGCGCCTCGCGCTGGATGGCGCCACGCAGCATTTCCTGGTGACGGAGGTGCGGCACGACGCCTATGACCAGACGCATCTCGATGCCGGCGGCGGCTCCGGCTACCGCAACGCGCTGTCGCTGATCCCGGCGGCGCGCACCTGGCGCAACCCGGAGCCGCGCCCGCGCCCCGTCGTACCCGGCGTGCAGTCCGCCATTGTCACCGGCCCGTCCGGCGAGGAGGTGCACTGCGACGAATACGGCCGGATCAGGATCCGCTTCCTCTGGGACCGCAAGGGGGAGCGGGACGAGCGCTCCTCCTGCTGGGTGCGGGTGGCGCAGCCCTGGGCCGGCAATGGCCGCGGCTTCTGGGCGCTGCCCCGCATCGGCGACGAGGTGCTGGTCGCCTTCGTGGATGGCGACCCGGACCGGCCCGTGGTGATCGGCTCCCTCTACGGCGCGGAGGCCGACCCGCCCTTCCCGCTGCCGGCCAACGCCACCCAGTCCGGGATCCTGACACGCTCCTCCAAGGGCGGCGGGCGCTCGAACGCCAACATGCTGCGCTTCGAGGACAAGAAGGGCGCCGAGGAAGTCGCCCTGACGGCCGAGCGTGACCTGACCATCGAGGTGAAACACGATGCGACGGAGGCGGTGCAGCGCCACCGCAGCGCCACCATCCGCGAGGGCAACGACACGCTCGAGGTGCGGCAGGGCGACATCAGGATCAAGGCGGCGGCCGGCGCCATCACCATGGAGGCAGCGAAGCGGATCACGCTGAAGGTCGGCTCAACCGAAGTGGTGCTCGACCCGATGAGCGTCTCCATCAAGACCGGCCAGGTTTCGGTGAAGGGCGAGATGATGGTGCAGATCGAGAGCGGCGGGAACCTGGTCGAGAAGGCCGGCGCGATCGTCACCATCAACGGCGCCCTGATCAAGCTGAACTGACCGTCCGGAATGAGCGCATCCCACGCCCCGCCGCCGACCAAGCTCTCCGGTCCCCTCGCGCCGCTGCTGCCGCGGCTGGAGCTGGATGCCGAGGGCCTTGCCTGTCTTGCCGGCGCCGGGGATGTGGCCGAGGCTGCCGAGCGCCTGCGTGCCGCCGGCCGGGCGGCGGACGAGGCGCGGCTCCTTGCCTATGCACTGCCGCGGCGGGAAGCGGTCTGGTGGGCCTGCATGTGCGCCCGCGCGGTACCCGACCCCGCCCTGCCCGCCGCCGATCTCCGCGCACTGGAGGCGGCGGAGCAATGGGTGCGCCGGCCGGAGGAGGCCAACCGCCGCGCCGCCCTCGCCGCCGCCGAGGCGACCGCCTATCGCACCCCGGAAGCCTGGGCGGCCCAGGCGGCGGGCTGGAGCGGCGGCAGCCTGGCGCCGGAGGGGCAGCCGGTGGTGCCGCCGGCCGAGCATCTCTGCGGCACCGCAGTGATCGGCGCGGTCAGGCTGGCGACGCTGCGGCGCGACCGCGTGGACCTGGTTGCGCGGCGGCTCGGCCTGTTCCTGGCTTCGGCGCGCGACATCGCGGCCGGCGGCGCGGGCCGGATCCCGCCGGAAGAAGGATGAGGCCGCCATGCTGGCCGCACGCGTCACCGACATGCATCTCTGCCCGCTGGTCACCGGCATGGTGCCGCATATCGGCGGGGCGATCACCATGGGATCGCCCAATGTGATCACCGTCGGCCTGCCGCAGGCGCGGCAGACGGATCCCTGCATCTGCATGGGGCCGCCGAACATGCTCATGAAGGGCAGCACCACGGTCTATGTGAACGGGCTGCAGGCCATCCGCATCGGCGACCTTTCACAGCATGGGGGGCAGGTCTCGGCCGTGTCGCAGGGCACCGTCTATATCGGGGGCTGAGCGCAGTGGAGATCCTGCTTTCCGTCATCCGCTGCCCCGAGGGCACGGCGCCGAGCACCTGGCGCTCCGGCGGCGCCGATGTGCTGGTGGGGCGGGATCAGGGCTGCGACTGGGTGCTGCCGGATCCGGAGCGCCATCTCTCGAAGCGCCACTGCGTCATCGAATTCCGCGGTGGCGCCTGGCATCTGCGCGATCTGAGCACCAATGGCACCTTCCTGAACCACGCCGCCGAGCCGGTCGGGCGCGACCGCAGCGCGCCGCTCGCCGATGGCGACCGCCTGCGCCTCGGGGGCTATGAGATCGAGGTGCGGATCCAGGGTGCCGCCGCCATGTCCGTCTCCGGGGGGCTCGGCGCCGCGCTGGATGACCCCTTCGCCTCGCCGCCCGCCACGGCCTGGCCACCGGCAGGCGGCGGGCTGCCGCCGCCGGCACCGCTGCCGCCGCCGCTGCCCGATCTCGATGACCCCTTCCGCCCCCTGGCTTCCGCCGGGGCGGGGATGGCGCAGCCGGTGCCGCCGCCCTCCTGGCCGGGGGCGGGGGGGTCGCCCTTCGACCTCGATCCGGTGCCGCCGGCAGCATCCGGCCTGGCCTATCCGGCGCCCACCACCGGGGATCCCTTCGGCGCCCTTCCGCCGGTGGCGGACCACCTGCCCTCCGGCCAGGAAGCCTTCCTGCCGCCGCGCGTGACGCCGGGGCCACAGCTCCTGCCCGAGGACTGGGACCTCGACCCGGCCGAGTTGCTTCCCGCCGGTGGGGCTCCGGCACCGGCCGCTTCCCCCGCGCCGCTCCTGCCGGCGCAGGCCCCGGCCGTGCCCGCCGGCGCCGGGGCGGCGGAGGCACTGGCGGCCTTCCTCGCCGCAGCCGGGCTACCGCCGGGCACAGTGCCCTCCACGCCCGATCCGGTCGCCGCCTGCCGCGCCCTGGGCGCCGCCTTCGGCGCGGCGATCGCCGGGCTGCGCGCCCTTCTCGTGGCGCGGGGGGAGGTGAAGCGGGAGTTCCGCATCGAGCAGACCATGCTGCGCGCGGCCGGGAACAACCCGCTGAAATTCGCGCCCAGCGACGATGCCGCCGTGGCGCAGCTGCTCATGCTCAGCGAGGCCGCGGCGGGCGGCGCGGTGCGCAGCGTCACCGACGATCTGAAGGTGCACCAGCTCGCCACCCTGGCGGCGACCCAGGCGGCGGCGCGCGCGCTGCTCGACCGGCTCGCCCCCGCGGCGGTGGAGGCGCAGGCGGCGCAATCCGGCGCAGGCGGGGGGCTCGCCCTGCTGCCGGGGCAGCGCCGGGCGCGGCTCTGGGAGGACTATGTGCGGCTGCACCAGCGGCTGCTGGCCGAATTCGAGGACGATTTCGAGAGCGCCTTCGGCAAGGCCTTCGCCCGTGCCTATGAGCGCGCGGTCGCTGCCGCCGGAGGCCAGCGGGGCTGACCGCCGGCAAGACCGGGGGACGACGGGGGATCACAGGGGATGTATTGGAACGACCGCGTCGTCTGGCAGGAGGGGATGTTCCTCCGAGCCCAGCATTTCCAGCAGCAGGACCGGCATTTCGAGCACATGCTGCGGGCGCGCGTCGGCGCCCTGGCGCCGCATGGCTGGGGCGTCACGGAACTGTCGCTGGACCGCGACCTGCTCAGCGCCGGGAAATTCGCCGTCACCGCCTGCGCCGGCGTGCTGGAGGACGGCACGCCCTTCAGCATCCCCGGCGATGCCGACCCGCCCCCGGCGCTCGACCTGCCGGAGGGCACGCGCAATGCGGTGGTCTACCTCGCCGTGCCGTTGCATCAGCCCGGCGTGCAGGAGGTCGCCTTCGGCGAGGGGCCGGAATCGGTGCGCGCCCGCCTTGCCCTGCGCTCCTTCGCCGCGCATGACACGCATTCCGACAGCACCCTGCCCGCCGACCTGCAGGTGGCCCGCCCGCGGCTGCGCTACATGCTGGAGACGGAGGAGCGCGCCGGCTTCACCTGCCTCGGCCTGGCGCGTGTGACCGAGGTGCGGGCCGACCGCCAGGTCGTCGTGGATGAGGGCTACATCCCGCCCTGCCTGCGCGCCGGCGCGGTGGCGCCGCTGGCCAATCTCATCACTGAGCTGACCGGCAAGCTCGGCCAGCGCGGGGAGGCGCTGGCCATGCGCCTCGGCCAGCCCGGCACGCGCGGCGTCGCCGAGATCAGCGACTTCATGCTGCTGCAGGCGGTGAACCGCTGGCAGGGGCTGCTGTCCCACTGGGCGGATGCGGGCGCGGTGCATCCCGAGCCACTCTATGCCGCGCTGGTTGCCATGGCCGGGGAACTCGCCACCTTCACCGATCCGAAGCGCCGGCCCAGCGCCTATCCCGGCTATCGGCATGACGACCTGCAGCGCAGCTACGCGCCGGTGGTCGCCGACCTGCGCCGCTCCCTCTCCGCGGTGCTGGAGCAGACGGCCATCGCCATCCCCTTGCAGGAGCGCCGGCATGGCGTGCGCGTCGGCGCGCTGACCGACCGCACCCTGCTGCGCGGCGCCGCCTTCGTGCTGGTGGCGCGGGCCGATCTGCCGACCGAGCAGATGCTGCGCCTCTTCCCGCACCAGGCCAAGATCGGCGCGGTGGAGCATATCCGGGAGCTGGTCAGCGTTGCCATGCCCGGCATCGCCCTGCGCCCGCTGCCGGTGGCGCCGCGGCAGATCCCCTACACCGCCAATGCCGTCTATTTCGAGCTCGACCGCGGCAGCCCGCATTGGCAGTTCATGCAGAATTCCGGCGGCTTCGCCATCCATGTCTCCGGCGACTTCCCCAACCTCCAGATCGAGCTCTGGGCCATCCGCGCATGAGCACCGACAACCCCTTCGCCGAGCCCGATGACGATGCCGACCGCACCGTCATCCGGCCCGTAACCGGCGCGGCGCGCCCGCAGCCCGCGCCGCCACCCTTTCAGCCGTCGCCTGCGCCCGCCGCCGCGCCGCTGCCCGCCGAGGGCGGGGCGGCGGAGATCCCGCGCATCGGCATCAACCCGCTCGCCAGCCTGGCGGCGCCGCTGCTCGACCTGCTCGCGCGGCTTGGCCCCGGCCGTGTCGCGGCGCCGCCCGGCGGCGTGGCGGAGCTGCGCGAGCGCGCGGTACGGGCCGTTGCCGCCTTCCGGCAGGCCGCATCCGCCGCAGGCATCGCACCGGAGCAGGTGGAGGCGGCGCAATACGCGCTCTGCGCCGCGCTGGACGATGTGGTGCTGGCGACACCCTGGGGCGCGACCAGCATCTGGGCGGCGCAGTCCCTGATCTCGACCTTCCACAAGGAGGTCCGCAGCGGCGAGCGCTTCTTCCAGATCCTGCAATCCATGCAGCGGGAGCCGGGCCGCTACGGCCAGGCGCTGGAGATCGCCTATCTCTGCCTCGCCCTCGGCTTCCGCGGCCGCTACCGGCTGGAGCCGCGCGGCGCCTCCGACCTGGAGCGCGTGCGGGAGGAACTCTACGGCCTGCTCGCCGGGCGGCGGCCGGAGGCGGCGCCGACGGCGCGTGACCTCTCGCCCCGCTGGCGCGGCGTGGATGCGCCGCACCGGCCGATCGGCCGCAGCGTGCCTGCCTGGGTCGCGGGCGCCCTGGCCGCGGCGCTGCTCGGCTTCGGCTATGTCGGGCTGGCCATGGCGCTGAATGACGAGGGCGACGCGCTGATGGCGCGGACCATGCGCCTGCCCCCCGCGACCCTGCCGGAGATCCAGCGCGCCGCCGCCGTGGTGCCGCCCGCCCCGCCGCCGCCCAGCGCCGCCCCGGCACGGCCGGATGTGCTGGAGCGGCTGCGCACATTCCTTGCCCCGGAGATCGCCGCGCATCAGGTGGTGGTCGCCGGCGATGCGCAGATGGTCATGGTGCGCGTGCGCAACCGCGGCGTCTTCGCCTCGGGCAGCGCCACGCCTGATCCGCGCTTCCGCAACCTGCTGGAGCGCATCGGCCAGGCGCTGCGGGAGGAGCCGGGGCGCATCTTCGTTCTCGGCCATACCGACAGCCAGCCGATCCGCACCGTGCGCTTTCCTTCCAATTTCCACCTCTCCGTGGCGCGGGCGGAGGCGGTGCGGGACCTGCTCGGCGCCGTGCTTGGCGACCCGTCGCGCGTCGCTGCGGAGGGGCGCGCCGATACCGAGCCGCTCGCCCCCAACACCACGGCGGAAGGCCGCGAGGAAAACCGGCGGATCGAGATCCTGCTCATGCGGAGCAACGGCTGATGCGGGCCTCTCCCTTCCTGCGCCCGCGGGCGCTGGCCGGCCTCGCGGGCGCGGCGCTGGTCGCGGCGCTGATCTGGCTCTTCGCCCCGCTGCTCGGTGAAATCTTCGACGGCATCGCCCTGCGCCTGCCCCTGGCGTTGCTGCCCGTCCTGATCTGGGCCGGCGCGGTGTTCTGGCTGGCCCGGCGCGCGGTGAAGCGCGACGAGGCGCTGGTCCAGGCCGCCGCTGCCCCGGACCCCAGCGCCGGCGCGATCCGCGAGGAGGAAGCCGAGCTGCGGGAGCGGCTGACCACCGCCCTGGCGCAGCTCCGCCGCGCCGTGGGCGCGCGCGGCTTCCTCTACGACCAGCCCTGGTATGTCATCATCGGCCCGCCCGGCTCCGGCAAGACCACGGCCATCGCCCGGTCCGGCCTGCGCTTTCCGCTGGCCGAGGGCATGCGCCTCGGCGGTGCCGGCGGCACCCGCTATTGCGACTGGTGGCTGGCCGAGGAGGCGGTGCTGATCGACACCGCCGGCCGCTACACCACCCAGGACAGCGATGCCGCCGTGGATCGCGGCGCCTGGGAGCGCTTCCTGGCGCTGCTGGCCCGGCACCGCCCGCGCCAGCCGCTGAACGGTGTGCTGGTCGCCTTCGGCGTGGACCAGATCGCCCGCCTTCCCCCGGCCGAGCGCGACGCCCATGCGCTGGCCGTCCGCCGCCGGGTGCGGGAGCTGGAGGCGGCGCTGCGCCAGCGCCTGCCGGTCTATCTGCTGGTCACCAAGGCGGATCTGCTCTCCGGCTTCGTCGAATATTTCGCCGATCTGGATGCCGAGGCGCGGGCGCAGGTCTGGGGCATGACCTTCGCGCCCGATGCCGGCGGCGTGGAGGGGCCCGTCGAGGGCTTCAACGTGGAATTCGCCGCGCTGCTCGACCGCCTGAACGCCCGGCTGCTGGACCGGCTGCAGGCCGAGCGCGGGCCGGAGCAGCGGGCGGCCATCGCCCGCTTCCCCGCCCAGCTTGCCTCTCTGCAGGAGCCGCTTGCCGCCTTCCTGCGCGTGGCCTTCGGCGGCTCCCGCCTCGATCCTGCGCCTTTCCTGCGCGGCGTCTATCTCACCTCCGGCACGCAGGAGGGGACGCCGATGGACCGCCTCTCCGGCGCGCTGGCGCGCGGCTTCGGCCTGGCGCCGGAGCCGGTGGCCACCGCTTCCGGCGCCGGGCGGCAGGAGCGCAGCTTCTTCCTCGGCCGGCTGCTGCGCGAGGTAATCTTCAACGAGGCGCGCCTCGCCTCCCGCGACCGGGGCGGGGAGCGGCGGCGCCTGGCCCTGACCACCGCCGCCTGGGCCGGCGCGGCGCTGCTGGTCCTGGGCGGCGCGGCCTGGGGCTGGTCGGCCATGCGGGGCGAGCAGGACCGCGCGGCGCGTTATGCCGCGGCGCTCGGCGCGGCGGAGGCAGCGGGTGCGTCCCAGCCGCTCGACCGCGTGGTGGCCGG
>CALGVL010000118.1 GCA_937930165.1 uncultured Acetobacteraceae bacterium | reverse complement strand
GGATCCTCGGCCGGCCTGGCGAGGACCGCGTGCAGCTCGCCCAGCCGCAGGCCGAGCGCGCCGGCGAAGGAGAGATAGCCGGCGAAGGGCTCCTCCGGCGCCTCGTCGGTCAGCGCCACCTCATCCACCGCGCGGTGCAGCCAGTCCAGCGTCCAGCCCCAGCCATCGCCCTGGTTGCGGACGAAGCCCTGCACCAGCATCAGCGTGTGCGGCGTGCCATCGGGCGAGATGCGCACCACCTCCCCGAGCAGCGGCGGCGCATTGGCGAAACCAGCCTCGGTCAGGTGGCGCGTCATCTCGGCTTCCGGGTGGATGCCAGGATTGACGCGACGGATGATCTTGATCACCGCCGTCTCGCCGAAGACCAGGGAGGAGTTGGACTGCTCCGCCGCGAGCCGCCGGACCTCCGCCGGTTCGGGCAGGACGGTCTCGGCCAGGCGGGAGGTCGACAGGAAGCGGATCTCCCCCTCCGCCGTCGGCAGCACCAGGCGCTCCCGCAGCCCGGACATCACCGCGCCGGGCAGGTGGTCATCGGCGAAGGCGTCGGTCAGGTAGCCGACGCGCCGCCCCTGGCGCAGCCGCGACAGGGCGAGCTGCGCCGCCAGCGGGCCGACCCCCTCCTTGTCCTCCACGCCGGCGAGTGGCAGGGCGTAGCGTTCGGTGCGGCCCGGCAGGCGCACCTCCACTTCCGCCATCACCACCGCCCCGCGGGTCTGCGGCAGAGCGGCGATCGCGTCGATACGCGCGCCTTCCAGCCTTTCGCCCTTGGCAGCGAACCAGCGGCGCTTGGGCAGGTACTCGGGCAGAACCTGCCGCTCCAGCTCGCGGCGCACGGATTCTCCCAGCAGTTCCTTCACGTCGGCCCTCAGCACCAATGTGCGCAGATCCGGCAGCGGCTCGGGGGCTGGCTTGTGCCAGGGCGGCATTGCCTTCTCCGTCGCCAGCACGAACCAGTAGAAACCGAAGGGTGGCAGGGTCAGCAGATAGGAAAGCTGGCCGATCGGTGGAAAGCTGGTGCCGCCCAGCATTTCCACCGGCACCCGCCCGGCCCAGGCGGAGAGATCCAGCTCCACCGCCTGCGCCGAACGGGAGAGGTTGAAGACACAGAGGATGAGATCGTCCTCATACTCCCGCATATAGGCGAGGATCTTGCGGTTGGTGGGATAGAGCAGGCGCATGCCGCCGCGGCCAAAGGCGCGGCTGCGCTTGCGCACCGCAAGCATCCGCCGCATCCAGTTCAGCAGGCTGTGCGGGTCGCGCGCCTGCGCCTCCACATTCACCGCCTGGAAGCCATAGAGCGGATCCTGGATCGGCGGCAGCACCAGCCGCGCCGGATCGGCCCGGCTGAAGCCGCCATTGCGGTCCGGCGACCACTGCATCGGCGTCCGCACCCCGTCGCGGTCGCCGAGGAAGATGTTGTCGCCCATGCCGATCTCGTCGCCGT
>CALGVL010000117.1 GCA_937930165.1 uncultured Acetobacteraceae bacterium | reverse complement strand
CAAACTTAACGCGCTTCCAAAACCAGATGCAGTTGTCAAAGGAACAAAATCTCCAGAGGGCCTGACGTTGCGCTCAATCAGCTCAACATCGCTGCCTTACGGAGATCACCGCGTCAGTCGCGGGCTGGGCGATCTAGTGACTTGCGCCACCCTCGTCAAGCCCGCCTTCCTCGGCGGTGGCCTCGGAACCGTTGGCCCCGCGGCGGAGGCGGCTTCTAATCGCGCCCCCGGGAGGAGTCAAATGCTTTTTCCGCCTCCCCGCACTTCTTCACCTCATCACGCAACCGAACAAGTCAAGCCGTTGACGCAGAACATTTTTCCCCGATTGTGTCGCCACATTTCAGATCGGGAGGTTCACCTTCATGCCGTATCGCACCGCGTGTCTGGCGCGCTGGGTTCCACTCGTTGCGTTCCTTGCCATGGGCCCAGGCGCCGGCGCGGCGCGATCCGCCCCCAGCCAGTCGGGAAGCACCCCAACCGCAGCAGCACCAGCCATCGCCGAACTGCCCCTTGCCGAGCCGGATGTCACCGTCCGTACCCTCGTGGTCCGCCCTGGCGACACGCTTGGCAAGCTCCTCGCCACCGCCCGCATCGCCTCGGCAGACGCCGCGCCGGCGCTGGCCGCGCTGACCTCCCTCTTCCCGGCCCATACGCTCCAGCCGGGGCAGGAGCTGACGCTGCGCCAGGATCCGGCACAGAACAATGCCCTGATCGGCCTGCGGATCGAAACCCGGCCAGGCCATGTCGTCACTGTCTCGCGTAGCGGCAGCGGCTGGACCGCGAAGGAGATGCAGGCGGAGCAGCACCGGCATCTGGTCCTGGCCCGCGGCCAGATCAGCGGCGCGCTCTTCGACAACCTGCAAGCCGCCGGCCTGCCCCCCTCTCTCGCCCTCGGCCTGGTTCGCGTGCTGGCGCATGAGATCGACTTCCAGCGGGACCTGCAGCCAGGCGACAGCTTCGCGGTGCTATTCGAGCGCTTCCGTGACGCGGACGGGCAGTTCCTGCGGAACGGCGAAGTGGTTCATGCGGAATTCCAGCTCTCCGACCGGCGCCTCTCGATCTGGCGCCACGTGACCGCGGAAGGCGCCGACTGGTACGACGACACGGGTCGCAGCCTGCGCCACACCTTCCTCCGCACGCCGCTCGATGGCGCCCATGCCACCTCCGGCTTCGGCATGCGGCACCATCCGGTCCTGGGCTTCACCCGCATGCATCAGGGGGTCGATTTCGCTGCCCCCGCCGGCACCCCGGTCTATGCCGCCGCCGATGGCGTGGTCGAGCGGATCGGCCATGCCAGTGGCTATGGCCGGATGATCGTGCTGCGCCATGCCGGTGGCACGGAGACGCGCTACGCCCATCTCTCCGCCTTCGCCCGCGGCCTGAAGCCCGGCAGCCGCGTGCGGCAGGGCGATGTCATCGGCAAGGTAGGGTCGAGCGGCCTCGCCACCGGCCCGCACCTTCACTACGAGATCCTCATGGCCGGCCGCCCCGTGGATCCCGCCACCGCGCAGGCGGAAGCGGGCACGCAGCTCACCGGCCGCGACCTCGCCGCCTTCATGGCGGAGCGGCGGTCCCTGCAGGCCTGGCTTGCGCGACTGGAGCCGATGCAGGAGGTGGCGGCCGCGGACTGAGGCGGCCCGCCCAAGACACAAGGCCGCCGCGCCGCATCCGCCGGCCTCAGGCCGCAGTGCGGCGGAGCCTCGCCAGCTCGGCGCCCAGGAACTCGGCCAGCGCCCCGGGGCCGGAGCGGCCGGTCCCGGCGATCCCGGCGCGCCGCTCGGCATCCGGGTTGTAGTTGGTGTTGGTGTTCACGTCATAAGTCCAGAAGCTGCCATCGGCTTCGGTGACGAATTCAATACCGGCCACCTCGATGCCGTTGGCGGCGAGGAACTGCTCCATCCGCTCCCGCAGCCCCGCATCCATGCCGGGCAGGATCCGGAATTTCGGGCCCGCGGCCCGCGCATCCGCAGGGCAGGCGCTGCCGACCTCGCAGGCCTCGGCGGGGCAGAGTTCGAAGCCGCCGCTGGTGTCCACCTCCACCGCGTAGAGGAAGCGGCCGCCGACGAATTCGGCGCGGGTGATCACCGGGCGCTCCGCGCGCAGATGGCGCTGCAGCAGGTGCAGGCCATCGACCGGCGCCTCGTAGTCCGGGCCGTCGAGCCAGGCGCACAGCGCCTCCGGCCCCTGGAACAGCCGGACACCGAGGCCCTTGCCGCCGCGATTCGGCTTCAGAACGATAGGCTGACCAGGAAAGTGGCGATGCGCCGCCTCCGCGGCCTCCAGCTTGCCCGCCGCCAGCACAGTCCGCGGCACGGCAATGCCTGCAGCCTCCAGCGCCGCATATTGCCGGGCCTTGCTGATCTCCAGATCCAGGGCTCGGCTGCCATTCACCACGCGCCGCCCATGCCGCTCCAGCCAGGCGAGGACCGCGGTGGCAAGCTCCGGTGCGTAGCGGTGGTCCCGCGTATGTGCCGAGGCACTCATGCGGCTGTACCAGATACCCTCCGGCGGCGGGACGGAGAGGTCGAAAACACCACGGTCCAGCATCCATTCCCGCCAGGGCAGGCCGCGCCGGGCAAAAGCCTCGGCAAAGGGGGGCATCCAGGCGGGGTTTTCATGGATGACATGGATCTGCGACATGTGGAATGTCCTCCAGCTCGATGCCTATGGCGGCATATTCACTCTATATCATGGTTCATTTTTCCACCCATGGCGAGATATAAACGACATTCCATCGCAAAATTGTCGCGGGGCCGCCTCGCATGCCGGGCAGGCCGATTCAGACCTGCTCAGCCGCCGGGCGCCTTGTGGATCGGGTCGATCCAGAGCACCTGTTCCGGCTTCTCCACCGGCTCGATGTCGAGATTCACCACCACCGCCTCGTTGTCGCTGCGCACCAGGACGCATTCCAGCGTCTCATCGGAGGAGGCGTTGATCTCCTGGTGCGGGACATAGGGCGGGACATAGATGAAGTCGCCGGGACCGGCCTCGGCGACGAATTCCAGCCGCTCGCCCCAGCGCATGCGGGCGCGGCCCTTCACCACATAAATCACGCTCTCCAGCGGGCCGTGGTGGTGCGCGCCGGTCTTGGCATCCGGGTGGATATGCACAGTTCCGGCCCAGATCTTCTGCGCCCCGACACGGGCGGCGTTGATCGCCGCGGCGCGGTTCATGCCGGGAGTCTGGGCGGTGTTGGTGTCCAGGCTGTCGCCGGGGATCACCCGGACGCCGCTGTGCTTCCAGCCATCCGGCGGGATGGTCTGGCTGTCGTGGCCGTCATGGGGCATGGCGCCTCTCCTTCGCTCAGTGCGGGTAAGCCTGGCACGATTCAACGTTCATTGCACGTGTTTGTTCGTTTTATACAATCATCATTCGGTATTACGGCCAGCGAACCTTCCATGCCCGCCCGGCGGGCCACGCCCCGGTGCCTCACCGGATTGGGAATATCGATTGAGTCGGGCGCCCGGCTCTGCGGATAATGGCCTTCCCTGATCTGGAGCTTCGCGTTTGCTTGCGTCTCTGCTCGCCGGGCTGACCAGGGCGGCGAGGCCCGCGCGCCCCGCGCATGCGCTCACCGCCTCGCCACCACCGACCCAGGGGCTGCGCCGCCGGCAGCTCGCCCTGCTGCCGCTCGCCCTCGCCGCTTCAGGCTGCGCGCCGCAGGTCATTCCCGCCGGGCTCCCGGTGACGGATCCCGCAGTTTCGCCGCGGGCCTTCATCATGGCGGATGGCGCGCGGCTGCCCTACCGGGCCTGGCTGCCGCCCGGCGAGCCACGCGCGGTCCTGCTGGGGCTGCACGGCTTCGGCGACTATTCCATCAACGCCTTCGACATCCCCGCGCCACTGTTCAACGCCGCGGGGATCGCCGTCTATGCCTATGACCAGCGCGGCTTCGGCGCGGCGCCGCATCGCGGCATCTGGCCGGGCGCGCCGACCCTGGTGTCCGACGCCATGGCCGTGACCCGGCTGGTCCGCGCCCGCCATCCCGGCATCCCGCTCTACCTGATGGGCGAGAGCATGGGCGTCGCCGTGCTGCTGGTGGCCGCAACCTCCGCCAGCCCGCCCCCCGCCAATGGCTATGTGCTGCTGGCCCCGGCCGTGCGCGGGCGGTCCAGCATGGCGCCCTGGATGCGGGTCATCCTGGAATTCGCGTCGCGCGCCATCCCGGTGGTCGGCTTCCGCGCCGCCGCCCCCGGCTTCGCCCCGACCGACAGCGAGGAGGCGATGGAGCGCTGGGCGCGTGACCCGCTGACCGCCAAGGAGGTCCGGGTGGATGCGGTCTACGGCCTCGTCGACCTGATGGACGAGGCGGTGGCCGCCGTGCCGCGCTTCCGCGCGCGGACCCTGATCCTCTATGGCGGCAATGACGCGCTGGTGCCGAAGGGGGCGATGCGCAGGATGCTGCAGACCCTGCCCGCCGGCGCGCCGCACCGCTTCGCCTACTACCCGCAGGGCTATCACCTGCTCCTGCGCGACCGGAACCGGGCCGTGGTGACGCGGGACGTCGCCGCCTGGGTGCTGAACCCGGATGCCCCCCTGCCCTCCGGCGCCGACATTGCCGGCACCCGATGGCTGGCCGGCACCGAAGCCCAGGCGACGGGGTGAGGCAGGAAGGCCCGACCACGGAGCCCTTCCTTGGCCCGGAGGGGGTTGCGACCCTCCTCCTCGCCCTGGCGGTGGCGGCCTGTACCCTGGGGCTGAGCCTGCTGGCGGCGCTGTGGCAGGTGCTGCGCATCGCCTGCTCGGCGCCGAGCCGCCCGACCGGACCGGTGCGGCAGGCCCTGGTCCTCGGCACCCGGTTGACGGAGGGGCGGCCGGGTCATGCCTTCCGCGCCCGCCTGGACCGCGCCCTTGTCCTTTCGGCGCAGCAGCCCAGCCTGGAGGTGGTGGTCCTCGGCGGCGTCACCGCGCCGGGCGCGCCCGCCGAGGCGGCGGCCGGGCGCCGTTACCTCCTCGCTGCCGGCCTTGCCCCGGACCGCATCGCCACCGAGGCGCGGTCGCGCCACACGCTGGAGAATCTGCGCGAATTCCGCGCCGCCTTCCGCCCGGCCGGCGGCGGGCCGCCACTCCTGCTGGTGACCAGCCGCACGCATCTCGCCCGCGCGATGCTGATGGCGCGCGGCCTGGGGCTGCCGGTCCTGCCCTGCGCCGCGGAGGAGGGCCGCCTGCCCCTGCGCGCATGGCGGCGCCTGCCGGCCGAAGCCTTCCTCCTGCACTGGTATGTCGTCGGCCGCGGCTTCGCCCGTGCAACCGGCAACCGCCGCATGCTGGCGCGGATCAGCTGACCGGTTGGGGCGCCAGCCGTTTGCCGTCAATGCCGAAGCCAAGCCAGCGCATGCCCTTCAGCATGTAGAAGCAGGCCTTGAAGGCCAGCACCGGCAGGCGGTAGCTCGGATTCCGGTGGACATCGCCGGCAAGCATGCTCACCAGCCCCTCCCGCATGCGGAAGCGGTTGCTCGGCGTCATGAACATGTCGCGCAGCACCGGGTCGTTGATCCGGTAGATGAGCCAGGAGAGGGCGTTCGCCGCGCCGCGCACCTTGCGCTCGAAGTCCCGCAGCATCGGCTCGGCGCGCTTCGGGTCGTCCAGCCAGACATGGATGGCGTCCGCCGCCATCTCGCTGCTCGCCATGGCCAGGCAGACGCCGGAGGAGAAGACCGGGTCGATGAAGGTGAAGGCGTCGCCCACCATCAGCCAGCCCTCCCCCCGCATGACGCGCGAGCGGTAGGAGTAATTGCCGGTGGCGACCGGCGGCATGATCATCACCGCGTCGCGGATGCGCTCGGCGGCGGCCGGGCAGGAATTCAGCGCCTGCAGCAGGAATTCCTCCTTGCTGCCGCGGCGGCGCTTGAAGAAGTCCGGGTTGCTGACGACGCCGATGCTCATCGTGCCGTCGCGCAGCGGGATGAACCAGAACCATCCGTGCTGGAAGAGGTGGATGGTGATGTAGCCATCCTCCTGCGGCGATCCGTCCCGCGTCTTGACTCCCCGGAAATGGCTGTAGAGCGCCGCGGTGTTGTTGCGGCTGTTGCGCTCCTTGCTTCCCATGCGGCCGGCGAGGAAGGTGTCGCGGCCGGAGGCGTCCACCACATAGCGCGCACGCCAGGCGAGCGTCCTGCCAGAGGCATCCCGGGCCAGGACGCGGGAGCCGCGGGCCGCGTCCAGCTCCACCTCCGTCACCTGCACCCCCTCATGCGTCTCGGCGCCGCGGGAGGCGGCGTGGCGGAACAGCAGCTCGTCGAATTCGGAGCGCAGCACCTGGTAGCTGTGCGTATAGGTGCGGTTCGCCGCCTGGGCGAAGGAGAACTGGACTTGCCGGTTGGCATGGGCATCGGAGACGAAGGCGGCGCCAGGCTTGTAGACGCCGATCCGCGCCACCGCATCGCCGATGCAGAGCCGGTCGAAGACGCGCAGGTTCTGTGGCAGCAGCGATTCGCCGATATGGAAGCGCGGATGCACGTCCTTCTCCAGCATGACCACATGCCGGCCCCGCTCCGCCAGCAGTGCCGCGGCGGTGGAGCCCGCCGGGCCGCCGCCGATCACCAGCACGTCGCAGGCTTGCTCCGTCGGCGGCTGGCCGGCGGTGCGCTCGGCCAGGGATTCGGTCACGGCAGGCGGCATGATCACTCTTCACCTCGGCTGGATCCGCCGGCAGGGCCGGGCGGCGAACGAAAGGCAACCGTATCGGAACCCGCTTTGCAACCGCTCATCCGGGCGCGCAGCCCTTTCATATTGTGCTGTGGCCGCAACACGGCATCATTGCAAAGGGGGGCGTCCTTCGTGGCGCCAGGAACCGAGGAGAAGCCCATGCACCGCCGCCATCTGCTGCGCAATGCCGCCGGCCTCGCCCTGGTCGCGGCCAGCCTTGCCGCCTGCCGCCGCGCACCCATCCAGAGCCAGGTCGACGGAGAGTTCATCGGCCGGGGGACACTGGCCCAGCGGGCCGACCAGATCCGGCGGGCCGGCGCCAGCCTCGGCTGGAACATGCAGACTGTCAGCCCCGGACTGATCCGCGGCACGCTGAACCTGCGCGACCATCAGGCGATCGTGGACATCCCCTATGACACGGAGCGCTTCAGCATCCGCTATTCCAGCAGCGTCAACCTGAATTACGACGGCACCAACATCCATCCGAACTACAATTCCTGGGTGCAGCGCCTGCAGCGGACCATCATCGCCCAGCCCGCGGTCTGATGCCGCCGGGTGGCGGGCTCAGGCCATGCCTCCATTGATGGAGATGGCCTGGCCGGTGATGTAGGCGGCGCGATCGGAGGCGAGGAAGGCGACCAGTTCCGCCACCTCCTCCGGCCGCCCGGCGCGGCGGGCGGGGACGAGTTGCGCGATCCGCTCCGGCGTCAGCACCGCATGCACGGCCGGGCTCTCGATGATGCCGGGCGCCACCGCATTGGCGGTGACGCCGCGCGCTGCATATTCCAGGGAGATGGACTTCACCGCGCCGATCAGCCCGGCCTTGGCCGCCGCGTAATTCGCCTGCCCCCGGTTGCCCATGATGCCGGAGACTGAGGAGATGGCGATGATTCGCCCCCAGCGCGTGCCGATCATCGGCAGCAGCAGCGGGCGCAGCACGGCATAGAAGCCGTTCAGCGAGACATCCACCACGCCGCGCCATTGCGCCTCGCTCATCCCGGCCAGGGGCGCGTCGTCATGCGTGCCGGCGTTGTGGACCACCACCTGGACCGGGCCGTCCTCCAGCACCTTCTCCAGCGCCGCGGCGGTGGCGGCGGTGTCGGTGATATCGAAGCCCAGCGCCTGCGCCTCGCCGCCCGCAGCACGGATTTCGGTGGCCAGCGCCTCGGCCCGCGCCAGGCTGGCATGGGCGTGGATGACCAGCCGCAGCCCCTCTGCAGCCAGCCGGCGGCAGATGGCGCTGCCGAGCGGGCTGGCCCCGCCGGTGACGAGCGCGCGTCTGGCGGTCATGGCTGCCTCGGCAGGATAATCGCCGCCTGGCCGGAGAGCAGCACCTCGCCCTCGCCCTCCACGGTGAAGCGATAGATGAAGCCCTGCGCTTCCGCCGCCAGGGAGACGGCCTGGATGCGCAGTGCCCCGGCCACGGTGTCGAGCCGCGCCCGCCCCAGCACCACCTCGCGCAGGCTGCTGAGATAGCCGGCCGGCTGCGGCCTCCCATCCGCCAGCAGCGCGCCATGCAGGGCCATGGCCTGCAGCGCGTATTCCAGCCCGCAGACCGCGGGCAGGCAGCCATCCCGGCGCAGGGGGTTCGCCGGGTCGCGGTGCGATTCGGCCTCGCAGGCGATGCCCTCCGCATCCCAGGACAGGGCGCGGTCCAGCAGGCACATCGCGCCCTGATGCGGCACCAGCCGGGCGATGACGGCGCGATCCAGGGGCGCAGTCAACACGGCTCCACCGCCACTTCCAGATGCGCGTCGCCGAGCAGCGGCAGGCGCAGCAGCGCCGCCTCCCGCCTGGCCAGGATGCGCAGCAGCGGCAGGGCCCGCGCTGCCGGGTTCTCCGCCGCCAGCGCGTCCAGCCCCTCGCCGGGCGGCGACGCTTCCGCGGGCTCGGCGACATAGCGCAGCGTCAGCGCCGCCCGCGCCGCCGGGCCGGGCTCGGGCCGCAACACCATGGCGGTGGCGAATGGAATGGTGGTGTGGCGTGCCGCGGCAAGCGGCGGCGGCAGGGGCGCGTCATAGGCGCAGAACAGCAACCCGCGCCGGCGTGCCACCACCGCGGCCGCCGACTGCAGCAACCCGGCGGCAAAGGTGTCGTCATGCCCGCCGATGCTGACCGAGGGCCGGGTGGAGCCGGCGCCGATCCCCCAATAGCCTGCCGCCGCATTGTGCACGGAATTATGGAACTGCGTCGGGGAGATGGTGCCCTCCGGATCGGACAGTGCCTCGAGGATCGCGCCCACCACCGCGCCGTCGCCATTGCTGCTGGCGAAGACCGTGTCCAGCGCCGCCGCATCCTCCCCCGCCGCCGCCTCCGCCGCCGCCGCGAGGGCGAGGCGCACGGCAAGGCTGGTCCGCCGCCGCTCGGTCGGCGGCAGCATGGCGGGGGCGGGCACCGCCGGCTCCGCCGGCATCCAGGGCTGCGCCCCGGCCAGGATCGGCTCGCTCCCGGTCCATCCCGGCAGGCCCGGCCCGAGCACGGCCAGACCACCCACCCAGCACTTCACGAAAGGGCCCTGCCGATGACCAGGCTGCAATTGCTGCCGCCGAAGCCGAAGGAGTTGCTCAGCACCCGGCGCAGCGGCGCGGCGCGGTTGGCGATGGCCACATCGCTGCGGAAGGTGGGGTCCACCTGTTCCACGCCGAGGCAGCCGGGGATCAGCCCGTCCTCGACGCAGATCATGGCAATCACCGCCTCCAGCGCGCCCGAGGCGCCAAGCGTGTGCCCCGTCCAGCCCTTGGTGGAGCTGCAGGGCACCCGGTCCCCGAAGAGATGGGAGACCGCCCGGTCCTCCATCGCGTCATTGGCCCGCGTGCCGGTGCCGTGCAGGTTCACGTAGTCGATATCCTCCGCTTGCAGCCCGGCCGATGCCAAGGCGTCACGCATGGCGGCGACCGCGCCGAGTCCCTCGGGATGCGGCGAGGACATGTGGTGCCCATCGCTGCTCGCCCCCACTCCCAGCAGCAGCGGGGTATCCGGGGCCGCCCGTTCGGCGCGCTCCAGCAGCACCAGCCCGGCGGCTTCGCCGATGGAGATGCCGTCACGATCGGCGGCGCAGGGGCGGCAGGGACCGCGGCTGAGAAGTTCCAGCGAGGCGAAGCCGTGCAGCGTCATCCGGCAGAGGGTGTCCACCCCGCCGGCCACCACGGCATCGGCGAGCCCGGCCTCGATCAGCGTCGCCGCCTCCAGGAAGGTCCGGGCGCCGGAGGTGCAGGCGGTGGAGACCGCCAGAGCCGGCCCGCGCAGGCCGAGGCGGGCGCGGACATAGCGCGGCAGGGCCTGGAGGTCATGGGTACGGGCGAAGTCGAAATCGGCCGGCAGGGCGCCGCTGGCCGGGTCGCGGCGGCGATAGGCCTGCTCCGTCTCCTCGACCCCGGCGGTGCTGGTGCCCAGCACCACGGCGACCCGGTCCGCACCGTAACGCTCCCGCGCCGCCTCGGCGGCCGCAAGGAAGCCATCGGTCGTCAGGGCCATTTCGGCCAGGCGGTTGTTGCGGCAGGTGAAGCCGGCCAGGGCCGGCGGCAGCGTCACCGCTTCCACCTCCGGCACGCAGCCCAGCCAGATTCCCTCTGGCGCGCCCGGGAAGCCCGAGGGGCGCAGCCCGCCCCGCCGGTCGTGCAGGGCGGCGCGCAGGGCGGCGCGGCCGGCACCGAGGGCACAGACGACGCTGCTGGCGGTGATACTCAGGGGATGCATGGCATCAGGCCCGGGGGGCAGGGCGCGGCACCGTGGCGCAGGCGAGGAGGAAGGCAGCGGCCACGCCGATGGCGATGGTGAGGCCGATGCCATGCAGGACCGGCGTGCCACAGAAGGCGAGCAGCCCGAAGGTCAGCAGCGTGCAGACGGCGCAGTTCAGGACAGCCCCCATCGATTGCCCGGTCTCGTCCGGCGATTCCGGAGAACTGCGCAGGAACAGGGAATAGTCAATACTGACCGCCGCCAGCAGCAGCAGCGAGGCGAGATGGAAGAGGGTCAGCGCCTCCCCTGCTGCCGTCAGGACCGCCAGGGTCACGACCAGTGCCCCGCCGACCGGGGCGGCAATGCGGAGCGCCGGCCGCAGCCCACCCAAGGCCCAGGCGAAGAGGGCCAGGACCAGCACGCCCCCCGCCGCGGCCCAGAGCACCGTCGCCCGCGCGAAAGCCGCCAGCATCCCCTCCGTCTCGCCCTTGCTGTCCACGAAGAGGATCGCCGGGTCATCCAGCCCCGCCACCGCCATGGCCAGCGCCGCCGGATCGGTCACGCCCTTCGCCACCGCCAGTCCCTGCCAGGCATCGCCGCGCCGCGACAACAGGGGCGAGAGCCGGGCGGCGATGGTCGGCGCCCCGGACAGCGCCGCGGCATCCAGGGGCGGAAGGTTCCGGCTCTCGGCCACCGCGGCCAGGAAGGGGGCGAAGGCATTGGCGCGGAAGGGCATCCCGGACATGGCGGCCTGCAGCCGCTCGCGCAGCGTCTCCGGCTCCGGCAGCGCCGCCTGCCGGGCCTGCTGGGTGGCGCGGCTGGGCAGGTAATGGCTCGGCAGGTCCAGTCCGGCCAGGACGCCGCCAGCGATCAGCGGCTGGACGGCCGCCTCCAGCCGCTCGGCAGCGCGGAGGACCGCCTCCTCATCGCTGGGACCGAGGGCGATCAGGTAGCGCACATCCGGTGCTCCGAGCTGGCGGCGCAATTCCTCGTCCAGTGCCTGGCTGGCACGCGGCACCGGGCTCAGCGCCGCGATGTCACGCTGCCAGCGCGGCCCGCCCAGCGCCAGCAGCACCGCTACCGCGACCGCGGCCACGCCCAGGGCAAGACCGGGCCGCCCGCGCAGCCCGGCCAGCGGGCAGGCCAGCCAGCGCGGCAACGGCCGGGCCTCGATCCGGGCCTCCGGCAGCAGGCGGGGCAGCACCCAGCGGGTCACTCCGGCGGCCGCCAGCAGGCCCGCTGCCGCGAAAAGCCCAAGCTGCACCAGCCCCGGAAAGCCGGAGCCGAGCATCGCCACCAACCCCAGCGCCGCCGCGGCGGCCGCCAGGCGCAGGGTCGGCCAGATCCGGGCCGCCGCTTCCGGCAGCACCTCGCCCCGCTGCCGCAGGGTGACGAGCAGGATCGGATAGTCCACGGTCACACCCAGCATGGTCATGCCGAAGCCGAGGGCGATGCCATGCACCGAACCGAAGGCCAGCGCCGTCACCGCCATGCCCGCCACCATCCCGGCCCCGAGCGGCACCGCCACCAGCGCCAGCAGCAGCAGGGACCGGTAGCGCCAGAGCAGGAAGGCGGCGAGCAGCCCGCCGGAGAGTAGCGCGACCATATGCACATCGCCGCGGATCGTGGCGGCGGCCTCCGCGGCGAAGACGCCGGGGCCGCTCAGCAGCAGCTGTGCCGTGCCGGGGTCAGCGGCGGTGAAGGCCTCGCGGACCTCCCGCACCGCCTGCTGCTGCGCCTCGGCATCCAGCCCGGCGCCCTGGCTGCGGGCAATCAGCAGCACGCGCGGCGGCGAGGTGCCGGTGGCGAACCAAGCCCCGTCCTGCGTCTCCAGCTGACTCTCCCCCAGCCAGTGCCGCGCCAGGCCGAGAAAGGCACCGGTCGGATCGGCGAAGCCGAAACGCGCCAGCAGCGGCGAGGCGGCGGAGCGCAGCCCGTCCAGCAGCGCCTCCAGCTTTGTCCGCAGCGCCGCTTCGGTGAAGGCTTCCGGCCGCGTCTCGGGCGAGAGCAGGTAGCGATGGCGGAACAGCAGCGCCTGCTCGGCATCGCCGAGGCTGGTGGTACCATCGCCCACGAAGGAGAACCGGCCGGAGGCGCGCAAGGCGGCGCCAAGGCTGCGGGAGAGCCGCGCCAGTTCCTGGGACGGCGCGCCCTCGATCCCGATCAGCAGCAGGCTGGTGGCCGCGCCCGAGCGCAATTCGCGGACCAGGAATTCGCTGGCCCGCGTATGGCCGGGTGGCAGGAATTCGGCGAGGTCGGCGCGCACCCGCACCACGGAAGCCAGCGCCCCGCCCAGCGCGGCAAGCAGGAGCAGCGCCGCCAGCAGCGGGCCATAGCGGCGGCCGGGGATGGACCTCATGGGAGCGGCGTGATCTGCATGCGCGTGATCCCGCCACCGCCATCGGTCTCGATGGCAAGGATCTGCACCCCGCGCCCCACCAGCACGATGCGCTGCACGACGGCGCGGAGGCGCACCGAGAGTGGCGTCAGCACCAGCCGCCAGTCGCCATCCGCCATGCCGCTGAAGCTCACATCATAATGGCGGCGCAGCGCGGCCAGGTCGCCGGCCAGGGTGGCACGGATGGATTCCACCAGCGCCCGCATCTCCGGCTGCTCGTCCAGGCCGAATTGGCGGGAGATGCCGCGGTCCGGCCGCTCATAGAGCATGCGGTCGCCCTGCACCCGCAGGCGCTCCTCAATGGGCGAGGTGGTGTGCTTCTCCAGCTGGTCCGGCGCCGCCCAGCGCAGGATGCCCTGGCTCGGCAACGGCAGGTCGAGTTCGGGAAGCGTCTTCTCCTCGGTGAAGCTCTCCTGCCGCTGGCGCACCGCCGCCATGCCGCGCATCAGCGCCTCCAGCGCCGGCTCCTGCGCCCCGGCAGGAAAGGACAGCCCGGCGGCAGCAAGGGCAATGCCAAGCAGCAGGGCACGCCGGCTCTTCCTCACCTGCCCTCCTCCCAGAAATCGTGAAAATTGAACCAGTTGTAGGGATAGGCCCGGCACAACGCCTCCAGCCGCGCGGCATAGCGATCAGCGAGCGCTGCAACCACCGCCTCGCGGTCCTTGCGCCCGAAGGTCACGCTTTCGGCGAAGGGCTCGAAGCGGACCAGGTAGTGGCGCGGGCCACGCCAGATGCCGAAGCCCAGCACCACCGGCGCGCCCAGCATGCCGGCCAGCAGATGCGGCCCGGCCGGCAACGGCGCGTGGCTGCCCAGGAAAGGCACCCGCGCCACCTTCTCGCCGCCCGTCCTGCGGTCGGCCAGCAGCCCGACCAGGCCGCCGCCCTCCAGACATTCACGCACCCGCAGCATCGCCTCCGGCGCCCCGAGGGGAATGATGGCCGCCGCGCGGCGGGACCCGCCGATGGCATCGAAGAACGCCTTCACCCGCGCCGCGTTCGCCTCATGCATCAGCACCGCGACCTCCACCGGGCAGCCGGCATCGGCGACGGCGCGCAGCGCCTCGAAACTGCCGAAATGCGCGCCGAAGAGCAGGCAGCCGCGCCCCTCGGCCAGCAGGGCCTGAAGCGCATCGAGACCCTCGATCTCGATCCTGTAGTCTTGCACCTCCCCGGCAGCGAGGAAGACGCGGTCGAGGATGGTGGAGGCGAAGGCGAAATACAGCCGGAACAGGTCGGCCATCCCCGCCCGCCGCCCCAGCGCCCGGCACAGATAGCCCCGCACCGCCCGGCGCTGCCGCGGCGAGGAGGCCAGGAAATAGGCGGTGATCGGATAGAGCAGCAGATGCCCCGCCCGCCAGCCGAGCCGGCGGACGATCCAGAGCATCAGATGCAGCATGCCGGTGCTGCCGCGCTCCGGCGCGGCGGTCCAGTCTAAGGCGGGCTGTCCGGCGTCGCGCACTCGACCTCACCGAAAAGCACCGTCACGCCGCGGCAGCGGCAGGCAAAGAGCAGGCGGCCGGCGCCCCGCCGTTCGAAGCCGATCTCGACCTCCTCCCCGGGCCCGACCGGCGCGGCGAATTTGGCGCGGAGGATCCGCCGCGGGGCACAGGGCGCGGCGGCCTGGAGCACCGCATCCAGCAGCAGCACGCCGGGCACGATCGGCCGCCCCGGAAAATGCCCGGCCAGGGAAGGATGACCGGCCGGCACCGAGAAGCGCGCCCCGGCCGGTGGCGTCATCCCGCTCACCCGCCCGCTCCGGCGCGGCGCAGTTCCGCCAGCGCGCTCCGCGGCAGCTTGCCGAGCCGGTCGCGCGGCAGCGCCCGGACCATCACCACCGGCCGGGGCAGGAAGATCGGATCCATCCGCTCGCGCAGCGCGCCGAGGATCTCCTCCGCGCTGCGGCCCGGCGCGACCACATAGGCGGTCAGCCTGGCGGCCGGGTTGCTCTCCAGATCCTCTGGCGCGACGAAGACGCCGTCCTCGACGCCCTCCACCTCCGCCAGCAGCCGGTTCAGCTCCGCCAGCGAGGCGCGGCGGCCACCCAGCTTCACCACATCCGCGCGGCGGCCGAGCAGACGGAAGCGTCCATCCGCCAGCGGCTCCACCGCATCTGCCAGCGGGATCTCACCCAGGCCCGGAACCGCCACCGCGCCGGGGCGCAGTTCCGTGCCGTCATAGGGCAGCCAGCCATCCCCCTCCGTGGTGCGGCGGCTGGCGATGGAACCGGCCTCGGTGGCGCCGTAGATCTCCAGCACAGGCACTCCCCAGCCCTGCTCCACCGAAGCGGCCAGGGAGGCGGCGAGCGGCGCGGTGGCGGAGATCACCGCTTCCAGCGCCGGCGGCGCCTGGCCGGCGGCGAATAAGGCGCGGAGCTGCAGCGGCGTCGTCACCAGGATCCGGCGGCCAGGCACGGAGGCCATCGCCTCGAAGACGTCGGAGGGATAGAAGGTCTCGCCCGCCAGGCAGGCCACCGCCGACTGCAGGGGCAGCATAATGGTTGTCTCGAAGCCATACATGTGCTGCGGCGGCACGGTGGCGATGATGGTGGCGGGCGGCCCGTCCTGCGCCCGCAGCCGGAAGCGCCTGGCCGCCGCCTCGGCGGCGGTGACCAGCGCGCCCCAGGGCTTGGCATGGGCGGTCGGCTCGCCGGTGGAGCCGGAGGTGAAGGCGATGGCGGCGATGCGCCCGGCCGGAATGGCAGGCATCGCGGCATCACCGTCCCGCACCCCCTCCACCTCCTCCAGCCGCAGCACGGGCAACGGCGCCTCGATCTCCTGGTCCACGATCGCATAGGCATCGGGATAGAGTCCGGCCAGGGCGCGCAGGCGGTGCGGCGAACGATCGGCGCAGAGCAGCGTCACCTGCCCGCGCAGCAGCGCCGCGGCGAAGGCGAGCAGCGTGCGGTAGCGGTCACCGCAGAGATTCATCACATGGCCATGCTCCGGCAGGCGCGCTGCCAGGGCCATGGCCTCCGCCAGGAATTGCCCGCGGGTGACCGGCCGCGTACCGCGGCGGCAGACCACCTCGCCCGGCGCGCGGGCGAGCAGCGGTAGGGCCGGTTCAGGCGGCATGACGTTCCACGGGCACGGGATGCGCGTCCCGTTCCATATGCGCAAGGCGCACGGCGCGCAGGGTGCGCAGCGGCGTCGCCCGGCCGTGATGCGGGAAGCGCCGGCTGCGCACCGGATGCTCGCCGAGGAAGAGCGCGGCACCGGCCAGGACCTCGGCTGCCAGCACCGTGCCGGTCGGCCAGAGCCCGGCGAAAGCCGCCGCATGTGCCGTCGCGAAGCCCCCCAGGAATACCGTCCAGAGCACGGTCAGGCCACGGCTGTAGCCAAGGCATTCCTGCGCCACGGCGCCTTCGTCGAAACGGGTGTAGCGGGTGATCAGTGGCTCCCGCCCCGGCAGCAGCGTTGCGCCGAAGCGCCAGCAGAGGAAGGCATTGGCAAGGGCGGCGAGGCCCGCATGCAGCGAGGCGGCGGACCCGGACAGCAGCAGGGCGCCGAGGCCGAGCGCCAACACCCCGATCCTCAGCGCCGCACGGACGGCGGTCGCCGCTCCCGCCGGAATGCCGCGCGGGGCGCTGGCGCCAGGCGGGCGGCCGGGCGGCGGCATGGGCCTCAGCGAACCCGGTTCTTCTCGATATGCGCCGTCAGGCTGCGCAGGGAGGCGAAGATGCGGTGGTTGCGCTCGTCGTCCGAGCGCAGCTGCACGCCATACTTCTTCGAGATAGCCAGGGCGAGTTCCAGCGCATCGATGGAATCGAGCCCGAGCCCGGCATTGAACAGCGGCGCTTCGGGCGCGATGTCCTCGGGCCGGGTCTCAAGCGAGAGCGCCGAAACGATGAGGCGCGCGACCTCCATCTCCTCAGGGCGCATTTCGGCCATAGCTTCGGAGCCGGAAGACATCGTGTGTGTGTAACCTCGAAACCCTGGAATTCCCCTGCGACCGCGCCCCGGCGCGGGGGTGCGCCACCGGCAGCCTGAAACTTTCTTGCTCAGGAATACCAGACAGCGGCTTGGACTGACAAGATTCAGGCCGTCAGTCGAATGGTTCGGCGGCGGAGGACACGGTGGCCTCGGACTGGTAGAGCGCGAAGGAAACGCCGGCAAGCAAGGTGACGTTGAACTCCCGCCGGAACAGCGGGCTGCCGGCATTCGTCGCGCCCGAGAAATTCTCCAGCCGCCCGCCGCCGCCGATGCTGATCCGGTCGTTCACCGGCACACGGTAGGAGAATTGCAGCCGGGTGCCGAGATAGCCGCCATGCGCATCATAGGCCGGACGGCCGGGGCGGCTGAACTCCCCCTTCACCTGATAGAAATAGTCCATGAAGCGGCCGGAGCCGAAGACCGGCCCAATTCCGACGCGCGCCCGCGACCTCGGGAAGAGCAGCCCGGTCTGCTCGAAGGCCAGTTCCGGGGCGATGGTATAGCCGCGGTAATGCATCTGGGAGAAATCGGTCGAGAAGACGGCGCGGAAGGGCAGTTCCAGCGTGATCCGCCGGCGCCCGCCGTCGCGCCAGGCCACCCAGCGCAGCGCCGGGCCGACCTCGCCGAGATAGTCGAGATCGGGCATCCCCTCCCGCGCCCGGTTGTCGCGGGAGGAGGCGCGGAGCGAGCCGCTGAAGCTGAGGCTGAATTCCAGATCCCGGCCGTGCAGGATCCGGCCGCGCAGGCCACGCTCGTCGCTGCGCAGCAGCTCGCCGCGATAGATCAGGAAGGGCAGCACCACGCCGCGCACATGGTTCTGCTCCGCGGCCGGATAGTCCGGCAGCCAGCCGGCGCCGCCGAAGATCCCGGCTTCGAACAGCGGCAGGCGCGGATTTTCCTGTGCCACGGCGGGGGCGGCGGCCAGCATCGCCGCACCGGCGAGCAGGAGCCTCATGCTCCCTCCCGTTCCGCGACCAGCAACATGTTGGGCAATGGCGTGTTCCCCCAGCAGGGTGAGACCGAAATCGTGAAGCCCGCGGCTTCCAGCGGCGCGGCCAGGTCCCGGATCGGCAGCGGCCGCACCTGGGCGCGGTCGCCGCGCAGGGCGCGCCCCAGCAGCTCCATCGCCAGCCCGACTCCGCTGCGCCAGCCGAGATCCGGGTCGAAGACGCGCAGCACCAGGCGGCGCCGCGCCGCCGTCATGGCGCGGGCAAGCAGCCCGCGCTGCGCCGCCTCCGGCAATTGATACAGCACGTCCACCAGGAGCAGGCTGTCGCAATCCGGCACCGGCGCCGCGGCGAGATCGGCTTCGAGGAAGCGGGCCGGCAGCCCCGCCGCGGCCTGCCGCGCCTCGGCCAGCTTGGCGGCATCGCGGTCGAGGCCCGTCACCCCCTCCGCCAGACCTGCCAGGAGGAGGGCGAGCCCGAGCTGGCCCCGCCCGCAGCCCAGATCCGTCACCTGCCCGAAGGGCCGGCGGGCCGCCAGGCCGAGGATCGCCGCCGTCGCGGGATCATGCCGCAGCTTGCCCGCCACATGGCCGCGGGCGAAGCGCGACGCCGCCGCATAGCGGGCCGCGACGGCGCGCCTGAGCGCGTGGAGATCAACCGGGCCCATGGCGGCCGGTGAGGAGGACGATGGGGAGGGGGACACGGGGCGCGCTAGCCCTCCACCGGGCGGCGCGCCGTATAGCTGCGGAAGACACCGAGCTGCGTCTCGCAGCCCACCTCCGCGAAGCCGGCCTCGGCCAGTCGCTGCAGGATGACGGCGGCCGGGACGCAGGCCTCGATCGTGTCCCAGTAATAATGCATGAGCCTGCCGGAGCGCCCCTCCGGCGTCGTCCAGCGGCACAGGGCGGGCACGATGCGGCCGAGATAGATCCGGGCGGCCGCATGGGCGAGGCGGCCATCCGGCCGCCCGATCTCCAGCAACAGCAGCCGGCCGCCGGGGCGCAGCACGCGGCGGAATTCGGCGAAGGCGACGGAGAGATCCGCCACGTGCCGCAGCGCATAGCCCATGCTGACGAAATCCATGCTCGCATCGGCCAGCGGCAGCGATTCGGCCTGGCCCTGGATGAGCGATATGCCCAGCGCGCGCCGCGCTTCGGCCAGCATGCCCGCGCTCGGATCGAGGCCGAGGACACCGCCGGAGGCGCCGGTGATGCGCACCGCCTCCCGCGCCACCAGGCCGGTGCCTGTGGCGACATCCAGCAGCCGGTCCCCGGGGCGCAGCCCGGCGCGCAGCAGCGCCCGCCGACGGTACCAGCCGCCGGTGCCGAGGGAGAAGATGCGGTTGATCCGGTCGTAATCGCCAGCCGTGCCATCGAACAAGGCACGGACGAAGGCATCGCGGTCCCCCGGCCGGGCATAGTAGCCGGCAAGCGGCGGGTGCGGCGCCGCCGTTCCCCCTCGCCCGCCGCCCTCCGCCGCCATCCATGCCACCGAATCGGGAATCACCCTGCGGGCCCTGCCTGATGGACTGTTAGAGGATGCCGGATATAGCGTAAAAGGGAGGGAGGAAAGCGGCGAGTGCGGGGGAGCGGCAAGGCAGCCATGTATCCAACCGACGCGCAGCGATTGGCGTCGCCCCGCCGGCTCGGCCTGGAATGGGTCAGGACCGCCTGGTACAGCGCCGCCTTCTGGTTCTGCCTGGCCGTCTTCGGCATCAGCAGCCTGCTCTGGAGCCTGCCGGCCTCCCTGCTGCATCGCCTGCTGCCGCGCAGGCTGGGGGAGCCGCTCGGGCAGTTCATGATCATGGCCGGCTTCCGCTACTTCATTGGGGTGATGCGGGCGACGGGCGTGCTGCGGGGCGATCTCTCGGCGCTGGATGCGCTGCGGGGGGAGCGGTCCATCGTCATCGCCTCGAACCACCCGACCATGCTGGATGCGGTGTTGCTGATCTCCCGCCTGCCGCGCGTGGTCTGCATCACCAAGGCCTCGCTCTGGGACAGCCCCTTCCTCGGCGGCGGCGTGCGCCTGGCCGGCTATGTCCGGAACGACGCGCCCCTGCCGATGATCCGCCGCGCCGCGCAGGCGGTGGAGGAGGGCCGGCAGCTCATGATCTTCCCGGAGGGCACGCGTACGGCGCAGCCGCCGCTCAGCCCCTTCACCCGCAGCTTCGCGGTCATGGCCCGCGCCGCCGGGGCGCCGGTGCAGACCGTCATCATCGAGGCCGATTCGCCCTACCTGCGCAAGGGCTGGCCACTGTTCCGGCGGCCGCGCCTGCCGCTCGTCTACCGCATTCGCCTCGGCGAGCGCTTCGAGGCGAAGGGCGAGCTGCAGGAATTCACCACCCGGCTGGAGAGCTACTTCCGCCGCGAATTGCGCGGGGCGGCGCCGGAGTGACACCCTCCGCCACGCATCTGGTCCTGATCCCGAGCTACAACAGCGGCCGCAAGCTGCTGGAAACCGTGCAGGCGGCGCGCGCCCGCTGGGATCCGGTCTGGGTCGTGGTGGATGGCAGCACGGATGGCAGCGATGGGCCGGTGATCGAGGCCGCGGCGTCGGACCCCGGCCTGCGGGTCCTGGCGCTGCCGGAGAATCGCGGCAAGGGCGCCGCCGTGCTGCATGGGCTGCGGGAAGCGCGGGCGCGTGGCTTCACCCATGCGCTGACCATGGATGCCGACGGCCAGCACCCGGCGGCCTGCATCCCCGCCTTCATGGCCGCGTCGCGGGCACAGCCGGGGGCGATGATCCTCGGCCTGCCGGAATTCGGCGCCGACGCCCCGGCGCTGCGGGTGCGCGGGCGCCGGATCTCGAATTGGTGGGCAAATCTGGAGACGCTGCGGGCCGGAATCGGCGATTCCCTCTTCGGCTTCCGCGTCTATCCGGTCGCGCCGCTGCTGGAGGTGATGGAACGCAGCCGCTGGATGCGCCGCTTCGACTTCGACCCGGAGGCCGCAGTGCGCCTCTGCTGGCGCGGGGTGCGGCCGGTCAACCTGCCCGCCCCGGTGCGCTACCTGAGCACGGAAGAAGGCGGCGTGTCCCACTTCCGCTATCTGCGCGACAACCTGCTGCTCACCGGCATGCATGTCCGGCTGGTGCTGGGCATGCTGCCGCGCCTGCCGCTGCTGCTATGGCGACGGCTTCAGGCCCGTCCAGCGCCCGGCGCAGCGACACCGCCCTGAGCCCGAGCGCCCGGATGCGGGCGAGCAGGGCGGGCAGCACCTCCAGCGCCACGGGCTGCCCGCCAGGGCTGCGGACGCGGCCGGCATCGTGCAGCAACAGGATGTCGCCGGCGGCCAGGCCGCGGGTCAGGCGCCGCAGCACGGCAGCGGGATCACCGGACCGGCCATCCAGCCCGCGCCGGGTCCAGGAGACATAGTCCAGGCCACTCGCCGCCAGCGCCGGATCGAGCAGCGGGCTACGCAGCCCGAGGGGTGGCCGGAAGAAGCGCGGCTCCACCCCCACCGTATCAGCGATGGCGCGCTGCGCCGCCATGATCTCCCGCCGCATCGCCCCCGGCCCCCAGCAGGCGAAGCCGTAGGGGTGGCGGTAGGTGTGGTTCTCGATGTCATGACCGCGGCGCAGGATCTCCCGCGCCAGGTCCGGATAGCGAAGCGCCCGCCGGCCGATCACGAAGAAGCTCGCCTTGGCGCCATGCGCCTCCAGCAGATCGAGGACGCGGGGCGTGATCGCCGGGTCGGGGCCGTCATCGAAGGTCAGGGTGACCTCGCCCCGGCGGATGGCGGCTTCCGGCAGACGCAGCAGGTTGGGACCGAGCAGCCGGCTGCGCGGCCGCATGCCGGCCAGGCCCAGAAACGCGTGGTCGGCGGCGATCGCCCCCGCCACCCAGGGCCAGCCCGCCGGCCAGGCTGCCAGCACACAGAGGCCGATGCCGTGCAGCCAGAGCGAGGCCCGCGCCGCCGGGGTCGGCGACCAGGGGCGGGGCACGGGGCGCCATGCCGGGTCAGCGACAGGGGCCGGCGCGACCGGCGTGAACCGTTGCTCCGCCGCCGGCAGGGGCAGATGGTCGATGCTCATGCCTGGAAATATGTCAGCCCGGCCAGAGGCTTGCGCCGCATCGGTGGTCCCTGCTCTCCCTGCCCGCCCGGCCTTCCCGTCGCCGGACGGCACGGCATCATCACATAGCGCCTTGTGAGGGTTCCGGCATCCGATTCGCCGCGGCGGGCGTCGGCGCAGCAGGGGCGCAGCCCTGCCATGCATGGCAAACATAGCAATTCTGATGTATCAAACATCAAGTCAGATGCATCATGCATGCGTCTCCGATGCAGGGGTACCCATGATTACCTCGGCCCAGATGCGCGCCGCCCGCGCGCTGCTCGGCATCGACCAGCGGCAGCTTGCCGAGCTGTCCGGCGTCTCGCTGCCGACCATCCAGCGGATGGAGGCGAGCGAAGGCAATGTTCGCGGCGTCGTCGATACGCTCACCAAGGTTGTCGAGGCCCTAGACCGGGCCGGGATCGTCCTGCTCGGCGACAATGCCCCGAGCCAGGGCGGCGGACGGGGCGTCCGCTTCAAGGAGCCCGGGCCGCCGAACGGGCGCCCGCCCCAGACCGGCAATGACGATGCAGGCGCGAAGTGAAGGGACCCACCATGGCTGCCGCACCCGCTGAACCTTCCTTCCTCGAACTCTTCACCCCCAAGCTCATCACGGTCCTGCGCGAGGGCTATGGGCTGCGCAACCTGCGCGCGGATGCGATCGCCGGGCTGACGGTCGCCATCGTTGCCCTGCCGCTTTCCATGGCGATCGCCATCGCCTCCGGCGTCTCGCCGGACCGGGGGCTCTACACGGCGATCATCGGTGGCTTCCTGGTTTCCATGCTCGGCGGCAGCCGCTTCCAGATCGGTGGGCCGGCGGGCGCCTTCATCGTGCTGGTGGCCGCGACGGTGGAGCAGCACGGGGTGGATGGCCTGCTGCTCGCCACCATGCTCTCCGGGCTGATCCTGCTGGCGGTCGGGCTGCTCAGGCTCGGCACCTTCATCAAGTACATCCCCTTTCCGGTGACGGTCGGCTTCACCGCCGGCATCGCGGTCATTATCTTCGCCAGCCAGATCCGGGAGCTCCTCGGCATCCATCTGGAGAAGGAGCCGGGGCCGCTCATCCCGAAGCTGATCGCGCTCGCCGAGGCCCTGCCCAGCATCAGCCCGGCGGCCGTCGCCATCTCGGTGCTGACCATCGGCGTGATCCTGGCGGTGCGCCGCTGGCGGCCGCATTGGCCGGCGCTGCTGATCGGCGTCAGCCTGGCGGCGGTCGTCAGCGCCCTGCTCGGCCTGCCGGTCGAGACCATCGGCACTCGCTTCGGGGGCATCCCGAATTCCCTCCCCGCGCCGGAGCTGCCGGACATGTCGGCGGAGCGGATCGCCGCGGTGCTGCCCAATGCCCTCGCCTTCGCCCTGCTCGGCGGGATCGAGAGTCTGCTCTCCGCCGTGGTGGCGGACAGCATGAGCGGGCGGCGCCACCGCTCTAATTGCGAACTGGTCGCGCAGGGGCTGGCCAATATCGCCTCCGCCCTGTTCGGCGGCATCTGCGTGACGGGAACCATCGCGCGCACGGCGACCAATGTGCGCTCCGG